>NZ_LAYF01000004.1:0-255496 GCF_001588645.1 Streptococcus oralis
GTACTTGTGGGAACAAAACCACTTACTAGAACAGTTCAGAGAACTATTGAACTTTCTATTCCATATGGTATTCAATCCATTTATGATGATAAATTGCCTAGTGGAACACAAATGATTGTGGCCCCAGGTAAAGCTGGTCTTCGTACAATCATTATCGAAGAAGTTTTTGATGATAAAGGACAGATTATTTCTAGCAACATTCTCTCTTCTACAGTTACAATTACACCTACTGATGAAATTGTAAGAATAGGAACAGCTGCTACTACTGCAACCACTCCAAATAATACTGACCAATTAAGTCAAGATAGTCAACAAAACCATGCAAATACTGAGCAATCTACTGTTGATAATACCAAAGTATTACCAAATACAGGAACAGAAAACAATCACTCTGCAGCAGTGACTGGTGCTCTAGCTCTATTTGCAGCCCTAGGTCTTACACTATTCAAACGTAAAGAAGAAGATAACGACTAAAGTATATGTCATTTACTCTTCAAGCTAGATAGTATATTTTAAAAAAGGATTGAAGTCTATATTTTATAGAATTCAATCCTTTTTAGTCAATTCTATGACACCTGCAGTAAGGCAGAAAAAGCCATATTTTATATAGAAGTAATTTGTCTCTTCTCTCTGAGAGCAAAAACTATAATATTCCTTGTTTTAAAACTATCAAAACCTCAGTAACAAAAAAACTAGCCTTAAGACTAGTTTTCTTTATATTATCTTAGCTCAATGCGTCATCCATTGAAAGAACTTCGTGGAAGACACGTTGTGTCAATTCAGTTTTTTGTTCTGGAGTGAGGTATTTAGTGTTTACACAGTATCCAGAGATACGAACGATAACATCTTCACCTGACATGATCTTTTCGTAAACATCGTTCAAGTCCATAACGTTCAAGTTAACGTGTTGTCCACCGTTTTCGAAGTAACCATCAAGGATTGTTACCAAGTTATCAACTTGTTCGTCACGAGTCTTACCAAGAGCACGTGGAGAAACTTGAGTTGTCAATGAGATACCGTCAGCTGCGTAACCAAAGTCAAGGCTAGCAAGTGAGTTCAAGTTTTGCAACCATCCACCTTTAGCTTTGTTAGATGGGTTCGCACCTGGTGAGAAGAATTCAAGTTTAGACAAGTTCACAGAACCATCTTCGTTGAGGTATACACCTTTGTGGACTGGTGAGTTACCAGTTTGTTTAGAGTAAGCAACGTTAGATGTGATTGTCAAAAGTGATACAGTAGCTTCTGCGTCTTTGTATAGTTTGTGGCTACGTAGACGAGTTGTATAAGCTTCGATCAACCATTCTGCCAATTCGTTTGAACGTGGGTCATCTTCACCCCAACGTGGGTATTCACCGATTGTTTCGTAATCGTAGATGTAGCCATTTTCGTCACGGATTGGTTTAACGGTAGCGTATTTGATAGCTGACAATGTATCAACAGTGTTAGCAAATCCACAGATACCGAATCCCATATTAGCGCGTTGTTTAGTTGGCAAGAAGGCCATTTGAACAGCTTCGTAGTTGTACTTGTCAGTCATGTAGTGGATGATGTTCAAAGCGTCTACGTAAGTGTCAGTCAACCAGTCAAGAGATTTTTCGAAGTTGGCTTTAACTGATTCGAATTCAAGAACTTCGTCACGGATAGGATCGATGTCAAATACCTTGTAGTCTTTGTGAACATCGTCGTAACCACCGTTCAAACCAGTAAGAAGAGCTTTCAAAACGTTTACACGAGCACCGAAGTACTGGATGTTGTGGCGTTGATCTTCGTTTTCTGGGTCAAGTGGTGACACACAGCATGAGATACAGCTCATTTCTCCGTATCCGTCTTTAGCCATTGTTGTCACACCTTCGTATTGGATAGAAGAGTGTTTGTGGCTCATGTGCATACAGTAGCGACGGAAGTTGTATGGCAATTTGTCAGTCCAAAGAACTGTCAAGTTTGGCTCTGGAGAGTTACCGATGTTGTCAAGAGTGTTCAAGAAACGGTAGTCCATCTTAGTAACACGGTGACGACCGTCGTTACCCATACCAGCCATAGAAGTTGTGATGAATGTTGGGTCACCTGAGTACAATTGGTCATAAGCTTTTGTACGAGCAAATTTAACTGTACGAAGTTTCATAACGAAATCATCAACGAACTCTTGGATTTCTGATTCAGTAAATGTACCACGAGCAAGGTCACGTTCTGCAAAGATATCCAATACGATTGGCACACGTCCTAGAGATGTAGCAGCACCATTGATAACACGGCAGACAGCCATGAAGGCGATGTTAACCCATTGGATGGCTTCTTTCGTGTTCATCGCTGGTTTGCGGACATCAACTCCGTAAAGGTCACCCAAGCGAACAACTTGTTGCAATGCTTGGTATTGAAGGTTTACTTCTTCACGAAGACGGATTGTTTCTTCATCGATTTCTTTGATCGCATTCCAGTCGTTTACTTTTTCTTGCATCAAGTAGTCTGCACCGTAAAGAGCAAGACGTGCGTAAACACCGATGATACGTCCACGTGAGTAGGCATCTGGAAGACCAGTTACAGTGTGAGCGTGACGAGCACGACGAATGTTTGAAGTATAGGCACGGAAGATACCGTCGTTAACTGTTGTTACGTATTTAGTGAAGATTTCGTGAACAGCTGGATCTGGTTCGTATCCATTTTCCTTCAAAGTAGTTTCAGCCATACGGATACCACCTTTTGGCATGAAGTTCAATTTGAAGAGTTCATCGTTTTGGATACCGAAGATAACTTCATTTTCTTTGTCGATAAATCCAGCAGGAATATCAGCAATAGATGTTGGACGAGTGTCCATTGGGAAACGAGTTTCTTCGTAGTGTGCTTTTGTTTCTTCTACGATTTTTTTGATGTGAAGTGAACGTTCTGTTGGTCCAGCAAGGAAACTTTCATCTCCATCGTAAGGTGTGTAGTTAGCTTGAACGAAGCGAGAAATACTTGCTTTTTCTTTCCAATCTACGCCTTTGAAGCCTTCCCAAGCTTTATCAAAAATATCTTGTGCTTCAACAACTGTCTTAACAACCATGTTAATGTCCTCTTTTTTCTAGTAACAGTCATCTGTTACATTCTTGAGACAAGTATACCATACAGTAACCGATTTCAACAAGAGAAAATCGGCATTTTAGACGCTTTCTTTTATAATACAGTCTCTTTTTCGTTCTTATCTGTATTATATTTTTGAAAGTCAGGTTGAACTTTCCCATTTTTTCAGAAAAAAGGGTATAATAAATAGAAAATGACACTAGAAAGGGATTGGAATGCTCATATTTCCATTGATAAATGATCTGTCCAGAAAAATCATCCATATTGACATGGATGCCTTTTTTGCTGCGGTGGAAATCAGAGATAATCCCAAGTTAAAGGGCAAACCTGTTATCATCGGAAGTGATCCTAGACAAACAGGTGGTCGAGGTGTCGTTTCTACCTGTAGCTACGAGGCACGAGCTTTTGGCGTTCATTCAGCCATGAGCTCTAAAGAAGCTTATGAGCGCTGTCCCCAAGCTGTCTTTATCTCTGGAAATTATGAAAAGTATAAGACTGTGGGACTTGAGATTCGTGCTATTTTTAAACGCTACACTGATTTGATTGAACCTATGAGTATCGACGAGGCATACTTAGATGTGACGGAAAATAAACTCGGTATCAAGTCTGCAGTCAAAATAGCCCGCCTCATCCAACAAGATATCTGGCAGGAACTACACCTGACTGCTTCTGCAGGCGTCTCTTATAACAAATTCTTAGCTAAAATGGCCAGTGATTATCAGAAGCCACATGGTTTGACAGTGATTCTACCTAATCAAGCCCAAGAATTTCTCAAACAAATGGATATTGCTAAATTTCATGGTGTTGGTAAGAAAACAGTAGAAAAGCTTCATGAAATGGGCATTTATACTGGTGC
Source organism: Streptococcus oralis (assembly GCF_001588645.1). Classification (GTDB taxonomy): domain Bacteria; phylum Bacillota; class Bacilli; order Lactobacillales; family Streptococcaceae; genus Streptococcus; species Streptococcus oralis_AB. The sequence continues at coordinate 3,914 of NZ_LAYF01000004.1, forward strand.
AGACTTATTGGACGTCTCAGAAGTTACTTTAATTGATCGCTTTGGCAGACTCGGTTTTGACCTTTATCGAAAGGCAAGGGGCATTCATAACTCACCGGTCAAGTCCGATCGCATTCGTAAGTCCATTGGCAAGGAAAAAACCTACGGAAAGATCCTACAAGTAGAAGAAGACATTAAAAAAGAGCTGACTCTTCTCTCCGAAAAGGTAGCTCACAATCTCAGCAAGCAGGACAAAGCTGGAAAAATCATTATCCTAAAAATACGATACGCTGACTTCTCCACTCTGACTAGACGAAAAAGCCTCCCACAAGCAACACAGGACGTTAGTCAGATTTCTCAAACTGCCCTTCAACTCTACGAAGAACTAGCTGACAAAGAAAAAGGTATCCGTTTACTAGGAATTACAGTGACAGGATTTTAAAAAGCTTGAAGGAAAATTCCCTCAAGCTTTTTTCTTATACAAATAAACGCACAAAACTATAGAGCAACAAGACACTACCGAGTACAATACGGTATTTACCAAAGAGTGTAAAGTCGTGCTTCTTCACATAGCTAGTCAAGAAACGAATAGCAACCATGCTGACCGCAAAGGCTACTCCCATAGCAACCAAGAGCAAGAATAGTTGACCAAAACTCAAGAGTTGACCGGCTTTAATAAATTTGAAAATCTTTAAAGCGCTAGCTCCAAACATAACAGGAATTCCGAGATAGAAGGTAAACTCTGTTACGACAGAGCGACTTGTTCCATTCAACAAACCACCAACGATAGTCGCACCTGAACGACTCGTTCCTGGGAAGAGGGCGAGGACTTGGAAGAGCCCAATGTAAAGGGCTGTTTTATAAGGCAACTTGTCTAGCTCTGTTACTGTTGGTTCAATGGCTTGCGCCTTATTTCGTTTTTCAAGATAGATAAAGGCAACCCCATAGATAATCAACATGATCGCAACTGAAACCATGTTATGGAAGTTGGCATCAAACCAATCATCTAATTTAAAGACCAATAGCAAAGGCAAGGTCGCAACGAAGACTTTTGACCACAACTGCCAAGTTCGACGAACTTCGACCTTGTTTTTACCAGGTTTGAAAGGATTGAGCTTGTTAAAGTAAATGACAATAACTGCTAAAATGGCACCGAGCTGAATGACAACATTAAACATGGACATGAAGGCTTCATTTTGGTCCTTGTATTGTACAAACTCTTCAACCAAAATCAAGTGTCCAGTACTTGAAATGGGCAACCATTCTGTAATTCCTTCAACAATCCCAAAAAAGATTGACTTCAAAATTTCAATAAAATACATACATTACTCCTTTTTCTGTCCTCTATTATAGCACAATTTCGGATGTTGCGATAGATTTTTTAGAAGGCGCCGATGCTACCACCGCCTCCGCCTCCTGAGAATCCGCCACCCGAACTTCCACTTCCAGAAGATACAGAGTAGTTGCTAGCTGTATTTGCGACAGCTGTGTATTGCTTGATTTGTGCAGTTGAGGAATGGAACTGTGTGTTCCAACCATAGGCTATATATAGATTCAAATCTGGATTTTCTAGCTGAATATGACGTACTTTCATTAACTTGCTCACCTTCTTGGCATAACCAAAGAGGGTCGCATAGACCAGCAGACGATTCCAAACAACGATGCTCTCCAGCTCTGCCTGATCCAGATGAGCAATATCCCGAAGCATATTTTCAAAACTCGTCCAAAGATAGAAAATCTCCGCCCCTTCCTCTGTTAGAACTCCGTCACGATAGGCTCCTCGCATCGCAAAATGAACCCAAAAACTTGCTATCAATCCTGTCAACCCCAAGAGAAGGAACGGAATTGAGAAGAAACCGTGAGTCCGCCAACTATAGTAAAAGAAAAGCAGACCACCTAGAGCCGTTATAGCTGAACAGACCCGCATCCCAAGAGCAAGACTGCGTTCCTCACTTGTCAAGGGACGATAGTAGCTTGGGATACGAAGTACATGGACCTTATCCTTGACACAAGACTGAATGCGTTGAAGTCTTCCTTCAAAGGAGCGTTTGAGACGCGAGCCTGTTTCTCGAATATGTTTTTCATCTGACTCTTTGGCACCACGGTAAAGGGAAGATGAAACTTGGTAATCAGGGAAGAGCTCTGAAATAGCCAATTCTTTCTTATTTGACAAAGTCATGCGCAGGCATTCTTTCTCAAAATTGGACAAACCCTTTTCACTGATAATGCGCACATAAGGTTCCTCATCCCCTTGAAAAATAGATAAATGACCTCGATCGACTAAATCCAACAAGGTTGCCTGAATCAAACGTTCAAAAGTAAATTTACCAAACCCTGATTTGTTTAGAGGATTGACTTCCTCTAAGGAAGTTGAATACACTGCTTCTGCTAAAACCATTGGAGGCAAATCCATCGGTGGTTCGTAAAGTCGATAATCTTTTGGAAAGACCTTTTTAATGCTTGTACTCTGACGAAACTTCCTATAGAAGAGAGGAACTAAAAGTAAGAGGCTCATAAAAATGACGGGAAACACCCATTTCATCATTATCTCACTTTGCGCTTTTTCTGTCGCTATATTGCTTTCAATCCGGTTAAAATCGGTTAAACGTTCTTCCTCTAATCCTTGATCTGGAGCTCCTGCAAAAGCACTTCTCAGCCAGTATGCGTGTAATTCGATCTGTCGCTTTCTAGGAAGGTCTTTCATTTTGACATGATAGAGATTATTTACTTTTTCAACACTAGAGTCCCTTAGGAGTTGACCTGCATGAAAATAGAGTTTCTCTGCTGGGGTATCAGAGCTAACCTTAAACTCAATCTCTTTGATGTCTCCAGTACTATCGGTCAAGGGTTGCCAATTTAGCTCTGCGATATCCTTATATAAGAAGAGAAGGTTTGTTAGTTTCCAGGTAACCGTTACCCGAACAGTATCTCCAGCATAGCCAGCATTGTAAATTTTTACCTTGTAGCCGTCCTCTTCCTCCATAGTATAGAAGGAAGCATTTTGAACAATTCTTCCATTTTTAGAGACCTGAACGGTCGGATCGGGATCAATGTCAAATCCTTCCGGCATTTTCCCAGCTTTCCCGAGTCCAACTAACTGACCATTATAATCATCTCCAAAGCGGTAGGTAATTGTTTCCTTAAAAATTGCAGTATTATCTGCATGAATATTCAAATCACCCTGATAGGATAAGATATCAAAGTCTACTGCAAAAACCAGGCTCGGTATAAATAATAAATAAGCAAATACCAAAGCCAACAGCCATCTTTTTTTCATAATCGGTTCCCTTTCAATCTTTTTACCATTATATCATTTTTTATAAGTAAAGGCTTACTTGTATTGAAAATCTCACTATTTTTAGATACAATAGAGAGAGTCATTTTTAGACTAGAAATAGGAGAAAACATGAAAAAATTATGCTTATCTATCCTTGCTAGCCTAGCCCTTACCTTAGGACTAGTTAGCCAAGTCCAAGCCGACGAATATTTACGCATCGGGATGGAGGCTGCTTACGCCCCCTTCAACTGGACTCAAGACGACGATAGTAACGGCGCCGTCAAAATCGACGGTACCAACCAATATGCCAACGGCTACGATGTTCAAATCGCTAAAAAGATTGCCAAAGACTTAGGCAAGGAACCTTTGGTTGTAAAAACCAAATGGGAAGGACTTGTTCCAGCCCTTACTTCTGGCAAAATCGATATGATCATTGCCGGTATGAGCCCAACCGCTGAACGCAAACAAGAAATTGCTTTTTCAAGCAGTTACTATACTAGCGAACCGGTTCTATTGGTAAAAAAGGACTCTGCCTATGCGAATGCCAACTCTTTGGAGGATTTCAGCGGAGCAAAAATCACGTCTCAACAAGGTGTTTATCTTTATGACCTGATTTCCCAAATTTCAGGTGCAAAAAAAGAAACAGCTATGGGTGACTTCGCCCAAATGCGTCAAGCTCTGGAGGCTGGTGTTATTGATGCCTATGTTTCTGAACGACCTGAAGCAATGACCGCTGAGTCTGCTAACGCTAAGTTCAAAATGATCCAACCTCAACCAGGTTTCAAAACTGGCGAAGAAGATACAGCTATTGCCATTGGACTTCGTAAAGATGACAGCCGCATCAGCCAAATCAATGCGAGCATCGAAACCATATCAAAGGATGAGCAAGTAGCCCTCATGGATCGTATGATCAAAGAGCAACCTGTGGAGTCTACAACAACAGAGGAAGAAAGTAGTTTCTTTAGCCAAGTTGCTAAGATCCTTTCTGAAAACTGGCAACAACTCTTGCGTGGTGCTGGTATCACACTCTTAATCTCCATTATCGGAACCATCACAGGTCTCCTTATCGGACTTGCAATTGGGGTCTTCCGTACCGCTCCACTATCTGAGAACAAGGCAATGTACGCCTTACAGAAATTAGTCGGTTGGATTCTCAATGTCTATATCGAGATCTTCCGTGGTACACCGATGATTGTTCAATCTATGGTTATCTACTATGGAACTGCCCAAGCTTTTGGTATTAACCTTGACCGCACACTAGCCGCTATCTTCATCGTCTCAATCAACACAGGTGCCTACATGACAGAGATCGTCCGTGGTGGTATCCTAGCAGTTGACAAGGGACAGTTTGAAGCTGCAACTGCTCTTGGTATGACCCATAACCAAACCATGCGTAAGATTGTCCTGCCTCAGGTTGTCCGTAATATTCTACCTGCTACTGGTAATGAGTTTGTCATCAATATCAAAGATACCTCTGTATTGAACGTTATTTCAGTTGTTGAGCTTTATTTCTCAGGAAATACTGTAGCAACACAAACCTATCAATACTTCCAGACCTTTACCATCATCGCCGTGATTTACTTTGTCCTCACCTTTACTGTGACCCGTATCCTACGCTTCATCGAACGTTGTATGGACATGGATACTTACACTACAGGTGCTAACCAAATGCAAACGGAGGATTTGAAAAAATGACACAACCAATTCTTGAAATCAAACACCTCAAAAAATCCTATGGGCAAAACGAAGTGCTAAAAGACATTTCCCTCACCGTCCATAAAGGAGAGGTTATTTCCATCATCGGGAGCTCAGGAAGCGGAAAATCAACCTTCCTTCGTTCGATTAATTTACTCGAAACACCTACAGAGGGAGAGATTCTCTATCGAGGAGAAAATGTCTTAGAAAAAGGCTATAACCTCACCCATTATCGTGAAAAACTCGGTATGGTTTTCCAATCTTTCAATCTCTTTGAAAATTTGAATGTCCTTGAAAATACGATCGTTGCCCAAACGACTGTACTCAAACGCGACCACTCTGAAGCTGAAAAAATTGCCAAAGAGAATCTCGAAAAAGTCGGTATGGGAGAACGTTACTGGCAAGCTAAGCCCAAACAACTCTCAGGGGGACAAAAACAACGCGTGGCTATCGCCCGCGCACTCTCCATGAATCCTGATGCCGTTCTCTTCGACGAACCAACATCTGCTCTTGACCCTGAAATGGTTGGAGAAGTCCTCAAAATTATGCAGGATTTGGCTCAAGAAGGCTTGACCATGATCGTCGTAACCCACGAAATGGAATTCGCTCGCGATGTCTCTCACCGTGTCATCTTTATGGATAAGGGCGTCATTGCTGAAGAAGGCAAGCCAGAAGAACTCTTCACGAACCCTAAAGAAGAACGAACAAAAGAATTTCTTCAACGTTATCTCAGCTAATAAACAAAGACTGCATAAGGAATGCAGTCTTTTTAATTTGTAATTGTAAAGAAAAGGCAGACTCGACTCAGGAATCTGCCTGTGACCACAGTTTAATCTTCAAATTTTTCATGATTTTTTTCATAGAAATCGATTAAACCAAGAGCTGTTTCAAATGAAATATTTTTAACTTTTGCGCGTCCTTGTGCTAGAGCAATGATAGACATTTCACGCGCATTCGTTTCTTTAGAGATACGGTAGCCTGTGATTTTCTTATCACGAACCCAGCCAACAACTGCTTCTACTTTTTCAAAGTTCGACTTAGCCATGTTCTTCTCCTAAATTATTCTTTACAATACTTAATTGTATACGTTTTTATTTCATTTGTCAATAAAAAAACATATATTCGTCGTAACTATATTATTCTGCATATTTTTATTTGGCTTTTAAAGCCGATAATATATGAGTTCTTATGTCCTCGACTCCATTAGGATTTGCTGGTAGGAAGATTGTATTATTACCCTCTTTATCTGCAAAATTATTCAACGTATCTAAATACTGGTTCGTTAATAGGATAGACATGATTTGTTCTTCAGTTAGCTCAACATTGGCTCCCTTTAACTCTTGGATAGAATCAGCTAGTCCGTCAACAATTGCTTTACGCTGCTCTGCAATCCCTACACCATGTAGGCGATCTTTTTCTGCTTCTGCTTCTGCTGCGGTCACGATTTTAATCTTATCTGCTTCAGCAAGCTCTTGCGCCGCAACTCTCTTACGTTGAGCCGCGTTAATTTCATTCATTGATTGTTTTACTTCAGCATCAGGTTCAACCTTAGTAATCAGCGTTTTGACAATGATATACCCATACGTAGACATTTCTTCCGCCACTTGTTTTTGAACTTCTAAGGCGATTTCATCCTTCTTCTCAAACAACTCATCTAGGGTTAGCTTTGGTACAGATGAACGCAAAGCATCTTCAATATAGGATTTAATTTGGGCTTCTGGACGCATCAATTTATAATAAGCGTCTGTGACATTATTTTCATTCACTCGATACTGAGTTGCCACATTCATCGTTACAAATACATTATCTTGCGTCTTTGTCTCTACAACAATCTCACTTTGCAACAAGCGTAGTTGAACTCTTGCCGCAATCCTATCAATTCCAAAAGGAGCTCGTAAATGAATACCACTATTGCTCAACTTTTGGTATTTACCAAAGCGTTCTATGATAGCGACAGATTGTTGTCGAACCACATACACAGAACTAACCATAATCACTGATGCAATCACCACTAAAAACAATAAAACAAGTAAAATTTGTAAAACCATGGGAATCTCCCCCTTTCGTCACCCTCATTATAGCACCATCATTACCATTACGCAAATAATATGATAATAATTTTATTTTAGCTTAAACTAGCATACTATACAACGTTTCGTTCCCATTCAAATTAATATAAGATGGGTCAAACTTTTCCATTCGATGAATCAATCCAGCATAGTCATGCTTATTGGCAAGGGCTACCCCAATCAAGACAGGGCCTGTCCCCTTGCTTGCTCGTTTGATATATTCAAAACGAGTGATGTCATCATTTGGCCCCAAAATGTCATTTACAAACTCTCGTAGAGCTCCTGGACGTTGTGGGAAATTCACTACAAAGTAATGCTTGATTCCATCGTAAATCAAGGCACGTTCTTCCATCTCTGGCATACGGTTGATATCGTTATTTCCTCCAGAAATGATACAACAAATCGTCTTGCCTTTGATATAGTCTGATAAAACTTCCAAGGCTGCAACACTGGCAGCTCCGGCTGGTTCTGCAACAATACCTTGTTTGGAATAAAGATCAATCAAGGTTTCAGAAATCAATCCCTCGTCCACCCCAATCAGCGTTTCAACATTCTTTCGGGTCGCTTCATAGGTTAATTGTCCAACCTTCTGCACAGCTATCCCATCAGCAAACTTATCAATTTCTTTAAGCTTAACTGGTCCCCCAGCTTCAAAGGCAGCTTTCATAGAGCGAGCTCCATTGGCTTCTACCCCAATCACTTCGATAGTCGGGTTGGTTTCCTTAATATAAGTAGAAACACCGGCAATCAATCCGCCACCACCTACTGGTACAAGTACTGTATCAAAATCAATAGACTCTTTACGGGCTTCTTCAAGAATTTCATAGGCTACAGTCCCTTGACCAGCCTGAACATGCGCATCATCAAAAGGATCGATGAAGGTGCGGTTTTCTGTTAATGTAAATTCTTGTGCTGCCTTAGCAGAAGCATCAAAGGTATCCCCAACCAACTTGATTGTCACAAACTCTCCACCGAAAAAGCGAACCTGCCCAATCTTTTGTTGCGGTGTTGTGATGGGCATAAAGATCGTTGCAGGAATCTTCATCTCATTACAAGTATAGGCGACACCTTGGGCATGATTTCCCGCAGAGGCACAGACTACACCACGCTCGCGTTCTTCTTTTGATAGTTGAGAAATGGCATAATAGGCTCCACGAATTTTAAAAGAGCGAACTCGTTGCGCATTCTCCTTTTTGAGATAAATCTTTGCTTGGTATTTTTCTGATAAATAATGATCATATTCTAGTGGTGTATCAACTACTACACCACTCAAAACTTTGTGGGCTTTCACCACATCTTTTGCACTTAGCATTGTCTCCTCCTCAAATACTGTTCAAGATAAAAAACGAGTTAGGTACCCCCAACTCGCCTTCTGTCTCTCTTTACAAGAATTAATTGTAGATTTTGAATGCGTCGTCGTCGTTTTTACCAACGAAAGGCATTGCTTTACGCAATTCTGCACCAACTTTTTCAATTTCAAGGTTAGCTGCTTGTTCACGGTAAGCAGTTAATTTTGGACGACCAGCCTTGTAGTCATTTACAAAGTCATTGGCAAACTTGCCATTTTGGATATCTGCCAAAACAGCTTTCATGTTTTCTTTCACTTGCTCAGTAATCACACGTGGACCTGATACATAGTCACCGTATTCAGCAGTGTTTGAAATAGATTGACGCATTTTCTTGAATCCACCTTCATAGATCAAGTCAACGATCAATTTCATTTCGTGAAGAACTTCAAAGTAAGCCAATTCTGGGGCATAGCCTGCTTCTGTCAAGACTTCAAAACCTGCTTCGATAAGGGCAGTCAAACCACCACAAAGTACAGCTTGTTCACCAAAGAGATCTTCTTCAGTTTCTTCTTTGTAAGTTGTTTCAAGCAAACCAACACGAGCTGCCCCAACACCTTTACACCAGTCCATAGCAATGTTTTTAGCATTTCCTGTAGCATCTTGGTAAACTGCGTAAAGAGCTGGCACACCAAATCCTTCTTCGTAAGTACGACGTACCAAGTGTCCTGGTCCTTTAGGAGCACACATGAAGACATCTACATCTGCAGGAACTTTGATAAATTCAAAGTGGATATTGAAACCATGAGCAAATCCAACTGCATTTCCAGCTTCCAAGTTTGGAGCGATTTCTGCTTCGTACAATTCTTGTTGGATTTCGTCTGGTGCCAAGATCATGATAACGTCAGCCAATTTAGTTGCTTCTGCTACTGTGTAAGTGTCAAATCCATCTTCTTTTGCTTTGTCAAAAGATTTACCTGGACGCACACCGATAATGACATCGCGACCTGAATCACGCAAGTTTTGCGCATGCGCATGTCCTTGTGAACCATAACCGATAACGGCGATCTTTTTACCGTCAAGTGCTGCTACTTTAACATCTTTTTCGTATTCCATTTGAACTGCCATAGTTTTTCTCTCTTTTCTATTTTTTATTGCCTTATAGGCTTGTTAAACAAATTTATGCTGGATTTTATACTCATTGAAAATCAAAGAGTATTAGTCGCGGGTAAATCCAGTTGCACCCGTACGAGCGATATTTTTAATACCATATGGTCGAATCACTCGCAATAAAGCTTCACTCTTTTCAGCATTTCCCGTCATCTGGATGGTGATTGAGCTTGGAGCCACATCTACTACCGTTGCACGGAAAGGTTGGATAATAGCCAAGATTTCTGCACGCTTCTCAGCAGGAGCAGATACTTTTACTAAGATAACTTCTCTTTCCAAGTGTGGTTTATCCGTGATATCACGAATGCGAATCACATCAATCTGACGATTGAGCTGTTTAATGATTTGCTCTACTTCATCATGAGATGCTACATCAATAATGATGGTGATACGAGATACATTGGGGTTCTCTGTCGCACCAACTGAGATACTCTCAATATTGACTTGACGACGAGAAAGGACACCTGTAAAACGATTCAAAACTCCTGAACGGTTTTGCAATCTAGCTGTTAACATTCTACGCATGGAACTTCACCCCCAACATCTCATGATTGCTCTTACCAGCTGGTACCATCGGTAAGACCTGTTCCTTACGAGAAATATCCACCTCGATAAACATGGGCACATCCTCCAGAATGACTTCTAGATCCTTCTCTATCGTCTCTGGATTATCAAATTTATAGTTTTTGATGCCATAAGCCTGTGCCATCAGCTGGAAGTCAGGAAGGGTATCAAAGACTGACTCGGAAGTTCTACCCTCATAGAAGGATTCCTGCCACTGACGAACCATTCCTAGTGAATGGTTATTCAACATGACAACCTTAATCGGCACCTTGTAGATGTTTAGGATCGCTAGTTCTTGGTTGGTCATTTGGAAGCCACCATCACCAACAAAAAGGATGACCTCTTTTTCTGGATTGGCAATCTTGGCTCCGATAGCTGCAGGAACTCCGAATCCCATGGTACCCAAACCACCTGAAGTGACTAACTGACGCTCATTTTGGTAAGGATAATACTGAGCTGTCCACATTTGGTGTTGCCCTACATCTGTGACAACAATGGCATCTCCATTCGTCAACTCACCGATGCGTTCAATAACGGCCTGAGGTTGAACCACACGTTCTTTCTTATCATAAGAACGAACTCGATTCTTGTCCTTGGTGACTTTTTCAATCCACTTTTCAGTATTGTTATGAACAGTTGGTTCTGCCAGTAGCATCTGCAAGGCTTTCTTAGCATCCCCCACTACAGGAATATCTGCACTGATAATCTTACCAATCTCTGCTGGGTCAATGTCGATATGGGCAACCTTAGCATTCTTCGCGAAGGTCTTAGGGTTCCCAGTCAAGCGGTCATCGAAACGGCAACCAATACTAATCATAAAGTCCGCTTCCGTCATTGCAATGTTGGCTGCGAAAGAACCGTGCATGCCTCCCATCCCTAGGAAGAGCGGATGACTCGTTGCAATGGTTCCTTGCCCCAAAAGACTAGTGACTACTGGAATTTGGTAACGTTCAGCAAATTCATTGAGCTCCTTAGAAGCTTCCGCATAGCTGATGCCACCGCCTGCTAACAAAACAGGTTTCTTGGCTTTTGACAATTGCTTCAAGATTTTCTTGATTTGCATGTCATTTGGATCAAGTGTCGGTTGGTAACTTGGTAAATTAACTTCTGGTGAATAGATGAAATCTGTCTCTAGAGCTGATACATCCTTGGGCAAGTCAATCACAACAGGACCTGGACGACCTGTCGTTGCGATATGGACAGCTTCCGTAATAATACGAGGAATATCTGCTGTCTCACGAACTTGGTAATTGTATTTGGTAATGGGCATGGTAATCCCCACGATGTCTGCTTCCTGAAAGGCATCTTTCCCAATCCCAGCTCGCGCAACTTGACCCGTAAAGACCAAAAGGGGAACGCTATCGCTCATGGCATCTGCAATCCCTGTAATGGCATTTGTTGCTCCTGGTCCACTCGTGACGACGGCAACGCCCAACTTTCCAGTTGATTTGGCATATCCTTCAGCTTCGTGCAAACAACCTTGCTCATGGCGTCCTAAGATGTGGCGAATACCTTTAAAATTGTATATCGCATCATACAAAGGTAAGACTGCACCACCAGGATAACCAAAAATGGTATCAATCCCTAAGTCCCGAAGTGTTTCCAAAACTAGGTCCGACCCCGTCTTAGGAGATTCTAAACTGATTTTCTCCATTGTTCCCCTTTCTCTTCTCTTAAAAAAATAGCTTGTTACTATCATACCATTTTTTCAAAAATTTTCAAGGCAAAAGAGTCAATTTTCTGAATTTTCTATCTAAAAGTGTATTTATGAATCTTTTCCTCATTTTTATTAACTTTTCTACGGAATTAGGAACCTTTATTTACTTTAATTTATCAAATTAGATTATTTTCTTTCTGGATAGAATTAGTATTTTTCTCACTTAACGACCAAATTTGTATACTATATTCAGCAAAAATGAATAGTTAAAGACAAAAAAGGAAGCCACTAAGTGACTTCCTTCTAGAGTGAGGACTGATTAGTCTTCACCTTTGTTTTTCTTAATGATTTCTTCTTGTACTGACTTAGGTACATCTTCGTAGTGGTCAAATACCATCATGAATGTACCACGTCCTTGAGATGCAGAACGAAGAACTGTTGCGTAACCGAACATTTCAGCAAGCGGAACATAAGCACGAACGATTTGGCTGTTACCGTGTGCTTCCATACCATCTACACGTCCACGACGAGCAGTTACGTGACCCATAACATCACCAAGGTTTTCTTCTGGAACAGTGATGGTTACAAGCATCATTGGCTCAAGGATAGCTGGTTGTGCTGACTTAGCAGCTTCTTTAAGGGCAAGTGAAGCCGCGATCTTGAAGGCAGTTTCAGATGAGTCGACATCGTGGTATGAACCATCGTAAAGTTTAGCTTTAACGTCAACCATTGGGTAACCTGCAAGAACACCGTTAGCCATAGATTCTACCAAACCTTTTTCAACCGCTGGGATAAATTCACGAGGAACCACACCACCGACGATTGCGTTTTCGAATTCGAATCCTTTACCTTCTTCGTTTGGAGTAAATTCAATCCATACATCACCGAATTGACCTTTACCACCAGACTGACGTTTGAAGAATCCACGTGCTTGAGTAGAAGCGCGGAATGTTTCACGGTAAGATACTTGAGGAGCACCTACGTTCGCTTCCACTTTGAACTCACGACGCATACGGTCAACAAGGACGTCCAAGTGAAGCTCACCCATACCTGAGATAACTGTTTCACCAGTTTCAACGTTTGTTTCAACGCGGAATGTTGGATCTTCTTCAGCCAATTTTTGAAGGGCGATACCCATCTTATCTTGGTCAGCTTTAGATTTTGGCTCAACCATCAATTGGATAACTGGTTCTGGAACGTTGATTGACTCAAGGATGATTTTAGCTTTTTCATCTGTCAATGAGTCACCAGTTGTAGTATCTTTCAAACCAACGGCAGCAGCGATATCACCTGAGTAAACAGTGTCAATTTCTTGACGGCTGTTAGCGTGCATTTGAAGGATACGTCCGATACGTTCACGTTTACCTTTAGAAGTGTTCAATACGTAAGAACCTGATTGAAGAACACCTGAGTATACACGGAAGAATGTCAAACGACCTACGAATGGGTCAGTCATGATCTTGAAGGCAAGAGCTGCGAATGGCTCTTCGTCAGATGCTGGACGAGTTTCTTCTTCGTCTGTATCTGGGTTGATACCTTTGATCGCTGGGATGTCAAGTGGGCTTGGAAGGTAGTCGATAACCGCATCAAGCATCAATTGAACACCCTTGTTCTTGAAGGCAGAACCACACAATACTGGGAAGAATTCAACGTTGATAGTTGCTTTACGGATAGCAGCTTTCAATTCTTCGTTAGTGATTTCTTCACCTTCAAGGTATTTCATCATCAAGTCTTCATCAGTTTCAGCAACTGCTTCCACCAATTTTTCACGGTATTCTTGAGCTTGGTCAAGGTATTCAGCTGGAATATCTTCTTCAAGGATATCTGTACCAAGGTCGTTAGTATAGATTTCAGCTTTCATCTTGATCAAGTCGATGATACCGCGGAAGTCATCTTCAGCACCGATTGGCAATTGGATTGGGTGTGCGTTTGCTTGAAGACGGTCGTGAAGTGTGCTTACTGAGTAAAGGAAGTCAGCACCGATTTTGTCCATTTTGTTGGCAAATACGATACGTGGAACTCCGTACTCAGTTGCTTGACGCCAAACTGTTTCAGTTTGAGGCTCAACACCTGATTGTGAGTCAAGAACAGTAACCGCACCGTCCAATACACGAAGAGAACGTTGTACTTCGATTGTGAAGTCCACGTGTCCTGGTGTGTCGATGATGTTTACGCGGTGGTTATTCCATTGAGCTGTTGTCGCAGCAGATGTGATAGTGATACCACGTTCTTGCTCTTGCTCCATCCAGTCCATTTGTGACGCACCTTCGTGAGTTTCACCGATTTTGTGGATTTTACCAGTGTAGTAAAGAATACGCTCAGTAGTTGTTGTTTTACCGGCATCGACGTGAGCCATGATACCGATATTACGAGTTTTTTCAAGTGAAAATTCGCGTGCCATGAGGTTTGTTTCTCCTATTTATTTTTAATTTCTATTCTATTATAACACGATTTTAATAAAAACGGATAGGCAGGACCTACCCGTTCTCAATGTTTATCTTGTTTTTGTTGGTTTCAACTTGTAGACAAGTTGAATTGAACTAGGGCTAAAAGCTCAAGTTAACTGATTTGAACTCAATTGAACTCGGGCTAAAAGCTCGGAAAATAGATAAGCTTTCCTAGAATCTTTGATTCTGCGTCAAGCTTCCTAATTTTCAGTCGCTTTTTTAACGCCCTTAGTATCTTATTCTTACCAACGGAAGTGTGCGAAGGCACGGTTAGCTTCAGCCATACGGTGAGTGTCTTCACGTTTCTTAACTGCTGCACCAGTGTTGTTCGCAGCATCCAAGATTTCTTTTGCAAGACGGTCTTGCATTGTGTGTTCACCACGAAGGCGAGCGATGGTTACCAACCAACGAAGTCCAAGTGTTGTACGACGTTCTGGACGAACTTCAACTGGGACTTGGTAGTTAGATCCACCAACACGACGTGCACGTACTTCAAGTACAGGCATGATGTTTTCCATAGCTGTTTCAAATACTTCAAGTGCATCGTTTCCAGTAGCTTCTTTGATTTGCTCAAAAGCACCGTAAACGATTGAAGCAGCTGTACCACGTTTACCGTCAAGCATAACGCGGTTGATAAGACGAGTAACTAGTTGTGAATTGTAAAGCGGATCTGGCAATACGTCACGTTTTGGAGCTCTATTTTTACGACTCATTTCTCTTTATCCCCTTTCCTTATGCTTTTGGACGTTTAGTACCGTATTTAGAACGGCCTTGTTTACGATCGTTAACACCTGCAGTATCAAGTGCACCACGGACGATATGGTAACGTACCCCTGGAAGGTCTTTTACACGTCCACCACGAAGAAGCACCACGCTGTGCTCTTGCAAGTTGTGTCCGATACCTGGGATGTAGGCAGTAACTTCGATAAGGTTGCTCAAACGTACACGAGCGAATTTACGAAGGGCAGAGTTAGGTTTTTTAGGTGTCATTGTTCCAACACGAGTTGCAACACCACGTTTTTGTGGTGAAGAAACGTTTGTTTGAACTTTTTTATGACTGTTGTAACCAACGTTCAAAGCTGGTGATTTAGATTTTTCTACTTTTGATTTACGCGGTTTGCGAACCAATTGGTTAATTGTAGGCATCTACATTCTCCTGTGTTTTTTTATTTTTGGTGATGATACACTTGGTGACAGCTACCATCTGTGTGTACTTTTGCAACATTTGTCAGCACGTCCCTGTACACTTTTGAGAGACCAAAAGTAAAAAGTACCGTCTATTATTGTAACACAATTTTTCCTTCATTGTCAAGATATTTTTCATTTTTATTCTGATCTTTTAACTCTTTGACACTAGCTTTCACCGCTTTTCTAAACCAGAAAAGGAGGCGATTTACCTCCTCCTTTCTAGTATGGATTTCCTTTGATTCAAGTTATCGTTTCGGAATTTTTTAACCCTTCTTATCAAAGCCAACCAGATTCTTTTGCAATGTTGGCTGCCTCTGTTCGATTACCAGCATCTAGTTTCGAAAGAATATTGGTGACATAGTTTCGGACGGTTCCATTTGATAGATAAAGCTGGTCTGCAATCTCTTGATTGGATAAGCCCTGAGCAATTCCCTTTAAAACAGCGATTTCTTGCTCTGTTAACGGGTTAGGATGCGTCATCACCACTTCCATCAATTCAGGCGAATATTCCTTGCGTCCTTCGAGAACAGTGTGCAAGGTTTGCATGAGGTCTGCAATGCTTCTTTCTTTCAAGACATAAGCATCCACTCCAGCCTTGACCGCACGTTCAAAATATCCGGGACGTTTGAAGGTCGTCACCACAACCACCTTTGTTTCTAGCTTTTCTGCTCGTATCCACTCCAAGACTTCGAGGCCTGTCTTAACAGGCATTTCTACGTCAAGAATGGCGATATCTATAGACTCCTTTTCTAAGAGTTGGATTGCTTCTTGGCCATCCTTGGCTTGTAGGACAGACTCTACATCTGGTTGAAAGGTAAGCAACTGGCACATAGCATCTCGCAACATACTTTGATCTTCTGCAACAAGTAATTTCATCTTAATTTCTCTCCTTATAAGGTAGCCGAACCTGCACTTCAGTCGGATGTTTCTGAATGATCACCTTTACTTCTCCTGAAAAAGGAAGGACACGGTCTCGAACGGTATGGAGTTCATCTCCTTTTAGTGAAGCAAAGCCACAGCCATCATCTCTCACTGTTAGGATGAGTTCTTTCTCAGTTCGTTCTAATTTCAAGTAAGCTTTCGATGCTTTAGCATGCTTGATGATGTTGGTCACTAACTCAAGCAAAATCATGGAGGCCGTTGATTCTAATTCCTGAGTTAGGCTAGCTGTATCTAGTTGGTGATTGATTTCCGTTTCAATTCCTGCAATTTCCAGCATTTTTTTAACAGTCGCAAACTCGGAAGCAAGGGTTCTTGTTTTAAGATTTTCGATAATTGTACGGACTTCATTCATGGATTCTTTACTGATTTGATGAATTTCTTTTAATTCTTTTTCCACTTGAGGATAGGCCTGCATTTGAAGAAGCTGGAGGGCAAGGTCCGTCTTCACACTCAACATGGCAAAGGTATGACCTAGGCTGTCATGGAGATCCTGACCGATACGACTGCGTTCGTTTTCAGCCAAGAAAAGATTGAGCTTGGCATTTTGTTTCATCTTTTCTTCTTTTATGTCCTCCGACAATCGAATTCGATAAAGACCAAAGGTCATTGCATCGGAAAAGATAAAGGTCACCAAGAAAAAGAGTAGCTGCCAGGGACTAACATGATTGACCATATAGATTCCGGTCAGAATAAATGGTTGCAGGACAATAAAACTGACAAAACGCCAAGAGTGAAAAGAAATCTCATCCAGCTCATAAATAAGGAGATTGGATAAATAAAAGATAAACCATGTGAAACCTGAACTTAGCCAAACAGATGTATAAAAAATGTAGACAAGCATGGACCACCATGCTAGCCACTGCACGGTGCGATTCTGACTGATTAAAACCGAATAGAAGGCAAGTACAAATAGTAGGGTCCATAGCAAGGTTAAAAGCGGGTAATCTCCAACGATGACACCCGCTATAGGAAAGATGATAAACACTATTGAAATATGAAACATATAATGAATGTTTTTAAATTTTTCCAACATAGATTTATTTTACCTCAATCCGTTTTTTCAGTTGAATGACCAAGACACCAAAGAAAACTGTATAACCTAGTACAACCAAGGCAGAAAGAATACTAAATTCATGGTGTCCCAAATAAGTAGAGACGACCTGCATCAGTTGATAGGTTGGAGTCAGCTTTCCAATAGATTGGAGCCATTCTGGGAAGGAATCCAAGGGGAACCACAGTCCACCTAGGACAGCCAAAGCAATATAGGCAATATTTCCAACAACCGTCATCAGTTGAGCACTGGGTAGCAAGCTCACCAAGACACCCATACTGATAAAGACCACGCTTCCGACCAGTAACATAACTCCGATCACCAACCAATCAAGCCAAGGCAGAGTCACTCCACGGACAAAATGACCAACCGAAAAGACAACAATAATTGATAACAAGAAAGTCAGTAGGGTGCTGAACAGTTTTGATACATAATATTCTACCATAGATACAGGAGAATGTTGAATCAATTTTTGCCAGTTGTTTGTCTTATCAGACTCGAGTGTGCTAGGGATACTGAAAAAAGCACTTGACATGATACTAAAGAGCGTCATGGCAAAGAGATAGGCTTGAAGAGCAATTTCTGGAATGTCTGATCCTGACATCATACCAGAGAAAATAAGGTAAAACACACTTGGAAGTCCGATGGATAGCAAGTAGTAGATGGCTTGCCGTTTCATCAGAATGATTTCTACTTTCATGAGACTTGTCATATTTTTCATCGTCAATCTCCTTTAATCTTGAGTCGTTTCAAAAATACTGTCTAAGAGAGTTCGATTGCGAACTTCAATTTCTTCGATCATGCAGCCCTGTTCTTGCAAGACTTTCCATACCTGGCTGGCTTCTTTGGTGGTGAAGGAAAGAGCATTTTGCTTGATTTCAAGCCCTTGAACCATAGTCAGAGAGCTGACAAAATCCTGATAAGTTAGAGGTATCGTAAAGTGTTTTTCTCGTTCTTCACCACGCATGGCATAAGGTGTCGTATCACGGATCAATTCACCCTTGTGGAGGACCAAGATGCGATCGGCCGTATGCTCCACCTCTTCGATATAGTGAGAAGAATAAACAATGGTCACACCATTTTTCTTTAACTGATTGACAATTTCCCAAAAATGCTGACGTGTCGAGGTATCCATTGCAGCAGTCGGCTCATCTAAAAATAGAATTTTCGGACGACCGATTAAAGCCAACACGAAAGAGAACAAACGTTTTTGCCCACCAGACAACTTGCCCGCAAGCTGATTTTTCTGTTTGTCCGAAAATTTTAGCAAATCATCAATTTCTTGATTTGAGAGACTGTTTGGATAGATTGATTGAAAGAAGGATAAGAGTTCTTTCACTTTCAAGTCTTGAACCACCGTATTTTCTTGAGGCAAGATAGAAATAAGCTGCTTTAATCGAGGATCTGTTGGCGCAAAGCCTTGAATAGCTATCTGACCTGAGCTCATGAACTTGTCGCCCAAGAGGCAATCAATCAAGGTCGTCTTTCCTGCTCCGTTAGGTCCGATCAAGGCGACACACTCGCCATGATGGATTTCAAAAGAGATGTCCCGCAAGATCTCCTTGTCTTTTATTTTCTTACTCAATTTCTCAACTTTAATCACAGTCATGAGATTCTCCTTTCAACCACTTCATTCCCATAGGGAAAACGACGAAAATCATAAATCCAAAACCCCAAGCACCACGAATGAATTGGCGAAGCAAGGTTTGGTCAAACCAACCAGTAAACATTTCCACTAACCATACCAAGAGTGACAGGCCGATAGAGAAATAGATGATTGCTTTTTTCATTCCTCAAACTCCTTTTTCACATCTCTGACTAATTTCAAACCTTCTCTGACAAGCCAAGACATCATTCCAAAGCCAGCAAAGAGCTCCCAAGGGAAATGGTAGAAACCCTCGTCCAATCCTGAAAACATGAGATAGGTCATAACTCCTGCTGCTACTAAACTCACTGCGACAATCATTTTATTTTTCATTTCTTCTTCCTCCATTTCATACTTCAATTATAGTCCTTTGAAGTTAGCGGAGCTAGATGCTTCAGTCACTAGGAAATATGACAAATGTCATAAAAAAAGAACCGATTTCTCGGTTCTTAAAAATGATTAGTCTGATTCATCGTTTCGTTTCTTTTTACCTAGCAATCCAAGTGTCATGACACCTGCTAGGGCTGTTAGAATTCCTAGATTTTTCAAACCATCTTCTTGACTTCCTGTATTTGGAAGTTGATTTTTTTCTACAGAGATGTTTTGAGTCAATTGATCTGGTTTCGAATCAGCTACTGAAAGTTCTTTTTTATCAGACGGCTTCACTTGCTCTGGAAGTTCTACTACGGTTGGAGTATAGAATCCTGAAATGATATTTCCATTACGGTCTTTACGGATCACTTTCACACCTTTGGCTTGTCCTACAAAGTCTGCCTCAGGGGTAAAGGTGACGGTGCCATCTGGTGAGATTACATAAGTTCCTTCGCCTGGAACAACTTTTTCAGTTGTTCCATCTTCAAAGGTTGGCGGAACTGTCAGATCGACATCACCTGTAAAGTTTGGTTTACCAGTCTGAGTTTGACCTTTAAGACCTTCTGATGTCGCATCACTCACTTGTGTTTGTCCAAGGACAGTTGGCGTATAATGAGCAATAACTACATTTCCATACATATCCAGACGTTTCACAACCAATCCTTTAGCTGTACCAACAAAGTCTGGTTCTGGAGTAAAGGTAATCTTACCATCTTTATCAATTGTATAGCTTCCTTCACCCGGAACAATCATAGTCGTGCTACCATCCTCAAATGTTGGTGGTACAGTCGAATCGATATGTCCTTCAAACACTGGTGTTGCCACTTGTGGTTGGCCTTTTGCTCCTGTAGAAGCCGTATCATGACCAGTAGATGGATCTACAACTGCCGGGCGATAGCTTGCAGTAACTGGAGTACCGTTCTTATCCTTGCGGACAATCGTTACGCCTGTTCCTTTTCCTACAAAATTAGCTTCTGGAGTGAAGGTCACTGTTCCATCTGGTGAGATTGCATAAGTTCCTTCACCTGGAATCACTTTTTCAGTTGTTCCATCTTCAAATGTTGCTGCCACAGTTTCATCGATTGGAACAAGCGGATTACCACCTTCAAATGTTGGGGTACCTGTTTGAACAAGCCCCTTAATGTTAACTGAAGAAGTATCTTTACCAGTTGGTGTTACTTTCGTAAACTCTGGACTGTAAGTCGCAGTGACTGGAGTACCATTCTTATCCACACGTTTAACCGTTACTGGATCTGGGTTTCCGACAAACTGCTTGTCTGGTGTGAAGGTTACAGTTCCGTCTGGCGCAATCGTGTAGGTTCCTTGACCTGAAATAGATTTCTCTTTGCTACCATCTTCGAAAGTCATTGGTTTCGTATCATCAATTGGAACCAATGGGTCGCCACCTTGGAAGGTTGGGGTACCAGTTTGAGGAAGACCTTGAGGACCTTTGCTGGTTGCGTTAGTGCCGGTTGGTGTGACCTTGGTCACTGTTGGGGTATAAGTTGCAGTCACTTCTGTACCGTTCTTATCTACACGTTTAACGGTGACTGGATCTGGAGTACCAACATACTGTTTGTCTGGCGTAAAGGTAATAGAGCCATCTGGATTGATGCTGTACTCACCTACACCTGGAACGGTCTTCATTGACTGGCCATCTTCGAAGGTCATCGATTTTGTATCATCAATTGAAACAGCTGAATTACCCGCTGTAAAGCTTGGGATACCCTTTTGAGATTGACCTTGGATACCATTTGAAGTGGCATCC
Organism: Streptococcus oralis; assembly: GCF_001588645.1. Lineage (GTDB taxonomy): Bacteria > Bacillota > Bacilli > Lactobacillales > Streptococcaceae > Streptococcus > Streptococcus oralis_AB. Next base: position 25,024 of record NZ_LAYF01000004.1, read on the forward strand.
GTTGAAGTTGGAGTCACCTTAGTAAACTCTGGACTGTAAGTCGCAGTAACTGGGGTGCCATTCTTATCCACGCGTTTAACCGTTACTGGAGCTGGTGTACCAACAAACTGTTTGTCTGGAGTGAAAGTTACAGTTCCGTCTGGCGCAATCGTGTAAGTTCCTTGACCTGGAATGTTCTTCTCTTTGCTGCCATCTGCGAAGGTTGGTTCGACTGTTTCATCAATTGGAACCAGTGGATTGCCACCTTGGAAGGTTGGAGTGCCCGTTTGTTGAACACCCTGAGGACCTGTGCTGGTGGCGTTAGTGCTGGTTGGAACTACTTCTTTTACCACTGCTTGGTACTTAACGGTAACAGGGGTGCCGTTGGCATCTACACGAGTCAATTCAAGATCTGGTGTTTCACCCTTGAACTGTTTATCAGGAGTAAAGGTCACCTTACCGTCTGCGTCCACTTCGAACTTACCAACATTTGGCACTTCTTTCACAGCTGCGCCATTGTCAAATAGTGGAGTCGAATCAGCTGGGAATGGAACTGAGTCATGGCCTGGAGTGAAGGTCACTTTACCTTCTTGGACTTGACCTTGAAGTCCTTCTGTCTTATCACCTGAACCAGTTGGGGTCACTTTCGTAAACTCTGGACTGTAGGTTGCAGTGACTGGAGTACCGTTCTTATCCACACGTTTGACTGTGACTGGATCTGGTTTTCCAACAAACTGTTTGTCTGGCGTGAAAGTTACAGTTCCATCTGGTGCAATCGTGTAGGTTCCTTGACCCGGAATAGACTTCTCTTTGCTTCCATCTTCGAAGGTTGGCTCAACTGTTTCATCAATTGGAACCAATGGGTCGCCACCTTGGAAGCTTGGAGTGCCTGTTTGTGGAAGTCCTTGAGGACTTGTGCTCGTTGCGCCAGTTCCTGTTGGGGTGACTTTCGTAAACTCTGGACTGTAGGTCGCAGTAACTGGAGTACCATTCTTATCCACACGTTTCACTGTAACTGGATCTGGGTTTCCAACAAACTGCTTGTCTGGAGTGAAGGTTACAGTTCCGTCTGGTACAATCGTGTAAGTTCCTTGGCCTGGAATAGATGTCTCTTTGCTTCCATCTTCGAAGGTTGGCTCGACTGTTTCATCAATTGGAACCAATGGGTCGCCACCTTGGAAGCTTGGAGTACCAGTTTGTGGAAGCCCCTGAGGGCCTGTGCTGGTTGCGTTAGTTCCTGTTGGGGTTACCTTGGTCACTGTTGGGGTATAAGTCGCAGTTACCGGGGTGCCATTCTTATCCACACGTTTGACTGTGACTGGATCTGGGTTTCCGACAAACTGTTTGTCTGGCGTGAAAGTTACAGTCCCGTCTGGTGCAATCGTGTAAGTTCCTTGACCTGGAATAGTCTTCTCTTTGCTGCCATCTTCAAATGTTGCTACCACAGTTTCATCGATTGGAACAAACGGATCGCCACCTTGGAAGGTTGGAGTTCCTGTTTGTGGAACACCCTGAGGACCCGTGCTGGTTGCACCGGTTCCTGTTGGTGTCACTTTCGTAAACTCTGGACTATAAGTCGCAGTGACTGGAGTTCCGTTCTTATCTACACGTTTGACTGTGACTGGAGTTGGGTTTCCAACAAACTGTTTGTCTGGCGTGAAAGTTACAGTTCCATCTGGTGCAATCGTGTAAGTTCCTTGGCCTGGAATGTTCTTCTCTTTGCTGCCATCTGCGAAGGTTGGCTCTACTGTTTCATCGATCGGAACCAGTGGATCACCACCTTGGAAGCTTGGAGTACCAGTTTGTGGAAGACCTTGAGGACCTGTGCTGGTTGCGCCAGTTCCTGTTGGGGTCACTTTCGTAAACTCTGGACTGTAGGTAGCAGTGACTGGAGTGCCATTCTTATCCACACGTTTCACTGTAACTGGATCTGGACTACCTACAAACTGCTTGTCTGGAGTGAAGGTCACACTTCCATCTGGGGCAATCGTGTAAGTTCCTTGACCTGGAATAGTCTTCTCTTTGCTGCCATCTTCAAAAGTTGGCTCGACTGTCTCATCGATTGGAACAAGTGGATCGCCACCTTGGAAGCTTAGAGTTCCTGTTTGTGGGACACCCTGAGGACCTGTGCTGGTTGCGTTAGTGCTGGTTGGGGTTACCTTAGTCACTGTTGGGGTATAGGTCGCAGTGACTGGAGTGCCGTTCTTATCCACACGTTTCACTGTAACTGGATCTGGTGTGCCAACATATTGTTTTTCTGGTGTAAAGGTAATAGAGCCATCTGGATTGATGCTGTATTCACCTACACCTGGAACTGTTTTCGTTGACTGTCCATCTTCGAAAGTCATTGGTTTCGTATCATCAATTGGAACCAATGGATTACCTTCTGTGAAGGTTGGGGTACCTTTTTGCGGTTGACCTTGGATACCATTTGAAGTGGCATTCGTTGAAGTTGGGGTTACTTCTTTCACCACCGCTTGGTACTTAACGGTAACTGGAGTTCCGTTGGCATCCACACGAGTCAATTCAAGTTCTGGTGTTTCACCCTTGAACTGTTTATCAGGAGTAAAGGTCACCTTACCGTCTGCGTCCACTTCAAATTTACCAACATTTGGCACTTCTTTCACAGTTGTACCATTGTCAAATAGTGGAGTTGAATCAGCTGGGAATGGAACTGAGGCATGGCCTGGAGTGAAGGTCACTTTACCTTCTTGTACCTGACCTTGAAGTCCTTCTGTCTTATCACCTGAACCAGTCGGAGTTACTTTCTCAACAACTGGGGTATAGGTCGTTACAGCCGACTCTCCATTTTTATCCACCACTCCAACTTGAACTGGAGTTGCTGGACCATAGAAGGTTTTCAGTGGAGTAAAGACAATTGTTTTATTTACAAGATCTAAATCGTACGTCCCTTGGTCGGCAATGGTTAGCGAAGTTACCTTTTGCCCATTCTCATCATAAAGAAAAACACTGCTTTGGACTAGTTCAACGGATTTCTTTGCTCCATTAATGGTTGTTGTCCCTTTTGTAAAGTGAACCTCGCTCTCGCTTGCTCTATCCTCATCAAAGTGAATCGTTGCTGCCTGCTTCTGCCCTTGAAGGCCTTTAGATTTCGCTGCACTTGCTGAAGGGACAACTGGAAGCGGAACATAATACACCACCCGATACCAGGTAAATTCTTTTTCCAACTCTTCATCTCTAGGATCATCCGCATACATTAAATACTCATAGAGAGCTCCTTCTCCCGACATTGTGTTTGAATCAATATCCTCTCTTGGATAATAGCCAGGAATTTCAGGAGAAATCACTTGAGACCAAGTTTGGTCTGCAGACCAGGCTGAGTATGTCACACCAGCTGTCGCATCATTTGGCTGCCGTTTCGCCAAAACCTGATCAATTCTCTTAGTTCGAGTAAACGAATGAGTCTCAACATGCTTTGGAGCAAGGAGTGATAAATCAGTATTGTTTGTTTTTTTGAGATATTCATAATCAATTTCGCGAGTTGCACGAACAGTTTCGGATAGTTCTGTTATCTTGTGTCTAAACTGAAACTTGAATTGTTTTGGACTAGCCGAGTCACCAAAGGTATGATCTGTAAAATCGTTACTGATCAGTTCATATCCTGCATCTTCCAATTCCTTAATTCGACGAGCAGGATCATAAGAAATTGGTCCATTAGGTTTGCCTACAACTGTGTCTACCTGTCCTAGTTGCACTTCCTTAGACGGATCATTTACATCCACAAAGGTGAAACTTGCAGATGACAGTTTGGTGGACATTTGGATTAAAACATTATTGGACTCAGTGTACTTGGAACTACCATTTGCCAGAGCCGAAGAAAGATAAGCTGTAGCACCTGAGGCAGTATCTTGCTCGATAACTGCTCCATCGATAGGAAACTGAACACTACTTCCAGCAGCAACCGGGGCAGTCGAATGCCAACGAACTGCACGAATCTCTGACCAATCCGATACCTGTTCTGCTGTGAGCCATTGTGAAGCATTAATTTCTGCAGCAGTACCCGCAGTACGACTATATTGAACTTCCCAGCCTGAAGGTGGTGTTAGAGCTTTTGTCAAACTCACTGTAAATTGAGAACCACGATTTCTGGATTCCAGCTGTTTATCACCTTTCATCGGCAAGGATGATAAAACATAGACATCTGAAACCGCCTGTTTCGCTGCGTTTTTATAGGTCACTCTGAAATCAATCTCATCACCAGGATAGTGCTCTTGGGAATTGTAGGCAAAGTGTTGATCTGTCGCCCTTTTCACTTCAGAGTAGACACCGCTCGCTTCTGAGGCCTGTACGATCACATTGAAGTCATGAGAGGTCGAATTTTTCGAAGTAACAGTAATACCATCTAGTTCTCCCAAGTCAAAACCATTCTGAGCTTGAACATCAGGAAGTTCTTCATCCCAGAAAGCAATTGCTTTATAGGTATAGGTCCCATTTGGAATTGTCTTGTTTTCCAACTTCAAAAGCGATGGAGGCATAGGGGAGTCTGGGGTTCCCTTCACTTGGGCATAGTAGAGAGTTTTCCCAGTATCTTTGTAATTATAATAGACCTTAAAATTAAGGTTTCCACTAAAGTTTAATTGAGGGTCAGCCAAATAGGCTAAATGGTAAACTCCCGTCAAGTTTGCGAAGTTCTGAGTAGGGGTGTCTTTACCCGCAGTCCTTGTGATAAAATCTTGTTTAAAACCAGAAGCATCTGTGTGTCGATTGAAGACATCTGTCCGACGACGTCCAACCATCGAAATTTGCTGGATAACACGCGTCAATTCGGCTGAAGCCGTTTGAGAGAAGGAAACAGTGTTGCTAGTATTCTTAAAAGTGAAATCCGTTCTAGAATCCAACTTACGAATCGTCGAATCTTTATAGAGACTTTCCCAATTATTAAAACGTGTTTTTGTCTGGAAAAAAAATACCGAAGTATCATTGGTTGAGGACTTCCTCATCTTGATATTTTTAAACTTGTACTCCAGCTCCTTCACATCTTGCTCTTCCGTCAATCGTAGACTACGGGTGTTACTATTAAAAGTCCCTAACAACTCGCCTGTAGCTTTATTGTATACTTCTACGGATGCATCCGGTGAGGAGAAAAATTCATTCCAATAACGATCCTCAATTGCATTGACTTCTCGATAAGACTCTCGTGGATCCTGTATTTTATGGGTGACCGTGTAGTCATTGATAGGATAATCTTTTTCAACCTCTGCGACTGATGAAAGTCGAACATTAGAACGGTATTCTGTTTCACCATAGGAACGAATTATCTCCGAGTCAGACTGATTATAGTGTCTATATTCAAAGAGAGAAGACTCTGGCTGATCTGTTTTTTGAACAAAGAGAGCATAAGGCAGAACGGCCGTATTTTGATAGCTAGTCCCATCTGCTTTTGTATAGATACCCGTCACAGTAAAGTTTTGCGCTTTTCTATTGATATCTGCTACTTTGGCATTCTTTAACTTGAAAGAAATTGGAATGAGCTTATTTTTATTGTTATTAATATCTTGAAGCGGATTGTTAGCTCTGTTAATCGTCAGATGGTAACCCGTCGCATCGGCAGTCCATCCCAGAGCTTTAGCTTCATCTGTCAATTCATAACCTTCTTTTAACTCTATATTATAGGTATAAGAAGTGACAGGATCAATGATATGCCCTCCGACATCACTAATCCCCATACCATTGATCATACGACCATCAAAGACACCATTTCCATAGTTGAAGTAATCATTTCTTGCCGTATTATTCTTAGGATCTTTCGCACCGTTAAATAGATAGTAGGACACAACCGACGAATCATCGTCAACGATACCATCATTATTTCGATCGTAGCCAATGACCTGATTGTTAGACATTGGTGTCAGACCACCAACACCATTTTCTAAGACTTTCCATGTGTGTTCAATACTTCCAAGTTCTTTGAGGACATTGCCATTTTTGTCATAGAGCTTAGCAGTTGCTGTCACCTTGTGGTCTGGTCCAATTGCTTGGACAGCGCCTCCCCAGTTCTGAGTCAAAGGATCTATCTGAAAAGTATAGACGAAGTTATAGTTTGCCCCACCTCTCAGATTTGTAGGTTCTATCTTTAAATCAAGGTCCCCATTCGTTTTTTCTTGACTGAACTTTACACCACCTACTGGAGAAGGGGTCAATTTAATAGCTTTCCCATTTTGGAAATGAATTTTGATATACCCACCAGAATAGTCTGCTTCGTGTCCAGTAATACTAAAGGTCAAGGATTCACGGACACTATCTACCGCATGGATATCCTTGATTGGCGAATGAGCTTTAAATGCAGCATTGACTTCATCTAGCGATCTCTTGCGCCTAGAAGAAGTTTTTCCGCTAGAACCGCTTTCTTCCTTGCTTTTCTGCTCAGTTGGAGTTAATTCTAGGGATTGCTTTTTCTCCTCATCTAAAGAAGGCTGACTCGCTTCCTTCGTATTGTCAACTTGAGAAACTGGTTGGCTCTGAGCAACTGGTGCAGATACTTCTGTTTTGGACGGTTCAGTTTTATCCTTCTGGTCCTTAACTGCTTCGTTCTGTGTTACCTCTTTTTGAGGTTTAGAAATGACTTCCTGTCCATTCTCAGCACTTTTTTCCTTCTGTTGAATTTCCGCCTGCGTTTGTTGTTCCTTATTGTTGACTTGAGCTTCATCTGCTTGCACTGGTGAAGTAGCCATCACCATAAAGGTTCCTAGCAATACCGAACAGGTCCCAACACTTAACTTTCTAATCGAAAAGCGGGAAAAAGATTGATTAAAAAATTTTTTCTTCATCATTTCTCCTTTATATTCATACTTAATCTAACATAACAGCTTTATCATTATAACTTATAGTAAATAGAATTTCCAATAGAATGTTCATTTCTACAGAAATTTCTTTATAACTCTATTTGCATAAAAAAGGAAGCTGTAAAACCAGCTTCCTTCTGTTATTTTCATTCCATTTTCACCATTATTCCACACTGAAAAGATATGGATATACGGGTTGTTGACCTTGGTGAATCTCTACTTCAACATCTTCAAATTTTTCTGCGATTTCTTGGGCAATTTCATTGGCAAGTTCTTCGCTTCCGTCTTCACCGACATAGAAAGTCACGATTTCACTATCTTCGTCCAACATATGTTTCAATGTTTCTGTCAAGGTTTGGTGCATGTCCGGGTTTGACACGAGGATTTTCCCATCAACCATACCAAGATTGTCATTTTCATGAATTGCTAATCCATCGATAGTTGTATCACGAACGGCTGTTGTTACACTACCGCTGATGACATCACCAAGGGCTGCAGTCATACGTTCTTTGTTTTCTTCGATTGATTTGCTTGGATCAAAGGCAAGAAGACTGGTCAACCCTTGAGGAATTGTACGTGCTTCTACCACAACAGCAGGCTGTTCAAGCACTTCAGCCGCAGACTGAGCTGCCATAAAGATATTTTTGTTGTTTGGCAAGAAGATGATGTTGCGAGCATTGACCTGTTCAACAGCCTTGATAAAGTCTTCTGTTGAAGGGTTCATCGTCTGACCACCTTCGATAACATAATCCACACCTTGAGCACGGAAGATATCTGCTAAACCTTGACCAGCTACTACTGCGATAAGGGCATACTCTTTTGTTTCAGCAGGTTTGTTTCCTTGAGTTGCTTCTTTTTCAACTTGCGCCTCGTGTTGGTTACGCATATTGTCCACTTTTACCTTGATCAAGCTACCATATTTGAGACCTTCTTGCATGACAAGACCTGGATCTTCTGTATGGACGTGAACTTTGACGATCTCATCATCGTTGACAACAAGTAGAGAGTCGCCTAAGTCATTCAAGTAGTTACGGAATTCATCGTAGTCAAAGTCCTTAGAATAAGTTGGACCTTGTTTGAGAGCTACCATGATCTCCGTACAGTAACCGAAGGTAATATCCTCAGTTGCCACATGACCTGCTACAGACTTGTGGTGCTCTGCATTGATCATTTCACTCATGTTGGCAGGAGTCGCTACAAAGTCTTCAGAAGCGCTGTATTCACCAGTAAGAGCTGAAAGGAATCCTTCGTAGATGAAGACCAAACCTTGACCACCTGAGTCTACCACACCAACTTCCTTAAGGACTGGAAGCATTTCTGGTGTCTTAGCCAAAGCTGCTTTCGCGCCTTCCAAGGCTGCACGCATAACCTCAACGGCATCATCGGTCTGCTCTGCTTTTTTCTTAGCACCGATGGCAGCACCACGTGATACAGTCAAAATTGTTCCTTCGACTGGTTTCATAACCGCTTTATAAGCTACTTCGACACCGGATTGGAAGGCAAGAGCCAAGTCTTGACCTGTTAATTCATCTTTTTCCTTGATAGCCTGAGAGAAGCCACGGAAGAGCTGAGAAGTGATAACCCCTGAGTTCCCACGCGCACCCATCAAGAGCCCTTTGGCAAGAATGCTCGCTACTTCTCCAACTGTAGAAGCAGGCTTGTCTGCTACTTCTTTGGCACCATTTTCAATGGTCATTCCCATGTTTGTCCCAGTATCTCCATCTGGAACTGGAAAGACGTTCAATGAATTGACATATTCTGCTTGCTTATTCAAACGAGTTGATGCAGCCTGCACCATCTCTTGGAATAAACTGGTAGTAATTTTTGACACGATTATTCTCCTACAACTTTGATATTTTGAATGTAGACATTCACAGTCTGAGCAGTAATCCCTAGTTGATTTTCTAAACTAAAACGAACACGCTCTTGAATGTTTTTTGACACTTCGCTTATCTTTACTCCGTAGCTCAATACGGTATAAACATCAACTGCAATGCTACCATCTTCGGCTGCTTTTATAACAACACCCTTAGAATAATTTTCCTTACCAAGAAGGGCTTGGAAATTGTCTTTGAGGGCATTTTTACTAGCCATACCGACCACACCAAAAATCTCAGTTGCGGCACCACCTACTACGGTTGCAATCACTTCATCTGTCAGTTCGATTTGACCATCTTTTGTATTAATTTTTACAGTCATTTTTTTTACCTCAACTAGTTGATACTCTATTTTATCATATTTCAGCCCAAGTGTAAAAGCAGAATGCTGTATCGGCGGATATTTACTCTATTTTTCAAATGATTTTATCCTTAGAGCAAAAGAAAAAGACCTAAGCGGTCTTTTCATTTTTATTAAACGCGTTCAACTTTACCTGATTTCAAAGCACGAGCTGAAGCCCAAACTTTTTTAGGTTTACCATCGATAAGAACCGTAACTTTTTGAAGGTTTGGTTTTACGGCACGTTTTGTTTGGTTCATCGCGTGTGAACGGTTGTTTCCTGATACAGTCTTACGACCTGTAAAGTAACATACTTTAGCCATTGTGTTTTCCTCCTATTAGATCTAATATAGCGGATGTGCTAGCACCACATACCGTACTATGTTATCACACTTTCTTGAATTTATCAAGGGCCTAAACTATTTTGTTTGTGTCTAAATTTTTGGGAATAATCAAATATCCTTATAACTCAATAAGAAAGCGAGATTTTTCAGACAAAAAAACTGGAAAAAGTTCCTCACTTTACCCCAGCCCTTGACTATATTGCACTATTTATGCTACAATATTGTTTGACTGATTAAGCAAAGTGTGTGTTTGTCTTAATCGGTGGTGTAGGAGTTGCTGCTTCTACACCTTTTTCTTTTTTATATTTACTCTATTATTGTAACACACATTAGGCAAAAAAGCAACTGTTTTGTATAAAAACATGATAAAAAGACCTCTAAAAATTCTTTTTTTAGAGGCTTTTGTCTGCCTTCAAATTTTATTTATGCCCTCTTTTTCTGATGACAGCACCGTGTGGCTTATGGTTAATACGAAACCCTGCGCCTAATCCCGAATCCCTAAATTCCTCATACTCTTGTCTCCAAGCTCCAAAAAACAGCTCGTGTAGCTGATCAATTCGCTCAATAAGAATCATCTTGGCCATGGTACAAGCCCCTTCGATGGACCAATACATCCCTCGATGTTTCATGCGGTAAGTGACCTTTCGGTGCTGACTCTCCATTACCCCGATACCACGTGAGGACAATCCTCTAAGTTTAGGTGGCCTAGTGTCACAGAAATTTCTTAATAATTTCTTACGAAAATTGTAAAAATTATCAAGAGCTTCCTGGCTTTCTATGAGAGATTCAACTGTATCTAGTACGGTCTGAAGCAGGCTCTTCTGATGATTTTTGATAGCCTTAAAAGCAAGATCAAGTAGTGTAGACGGGTACGGCTTCAGGAATCTTTTAAGTTCTTCATTGACATGATAGGCATCCCAGAAATGCTCATGACGTTTAATTCGTAGGACCTTCTTAATTTCTTGAAATATTCTGCGAGAATATCCTTTACCATTGTCCGAGTTAGTGATAAGAAGAGTTCGATCAGTGATTTCAAAATGATTATAGAGATAGTCTATCAATTCTTCCTTTGCTTGTTCATGGCTTGTATGTATAATCTCATGCTTATTCTCTAGTACATACCGATTATTACCAACCTTCTTCGCTCCAGTATGAATCAGGAAATGGGCTAAGTCTGTATTGTGTCGTTCATCATTGCTTGATGTTGTCTTGACGAGCACACCATCTCCCTCCAGGTAGATTTTATCTGCCTGGATTTTTTTCGGTTGCTCATCACCTCTAAAAAGCCGATAGCGTTCCCTATCTGAAAAGAGTCTGCCTGCCATTTTTACAGACTTCAAAACAGCGTCCTTTGTTATCTCCAGGCGATAAGCCATCTTAACTGTTCGACAAACTTCACGGTAGGATAAAACAGAAGCGTGTTTTGCCATGTGAAAAATCAACTCAGGAGAATAACGCATATACTTTTCTAGACCTAGCCACTCATCTACGGGATAACAACTTTTCTTTCCCTTTCGCCAGCGATTCCTAGAGAAGGTCACCTCTCCAAATGTAAAAACAACTGTCCTCTCTGTACTATCTATCCGCTTATATCCCCTCAGTCTCATGAAGGGAGCAATCTGCTCGTCATAATCTCTTACTCGCTTCAGGAATTGCTGCTCACGTTTGCGATCTAGTTCTGCGATAAATTCTTTTTCATCAAATCTAAACATACTTTCTATTGTACTGAAATCATGACTAGATTGAAAACATCACAAACTTTCTGCAAGACTCTTTCAAAAATAAAAGCCTTCCCTTATTGGGAAGGTTGTTTAATTATAAATATAATTATATTTATAACGATAAACTTTCGATTAGTTTATCAAGATAATCTGATGCAGACTTTGCACCAACTGCTTTAGCAATTTCATCCAATTTTTTCCGATTGCTTGGTTTCAAAGTAAACTGAAATTGTTTCTTACGTTCAAAGCTTTCAAACTCAACTGCGACTTCATTTGGAGTCCGATCAGGTTGGCTGCTCGCTTCAATGATCTGTGATATTTCTTTTTCCTTAGGGGTAAATGCCATGATAATCTCCTTCTAATTATATTTATAATTGTATTTGTGTTTATAAATATAATTATATTGTATCATAAATTTTTGAAAAAGTCTGCTCCAGCTCAGTGAAAAACTTTTTGTGTTTTTGATAAAGCTCAGAATTCTCCTTCATATCTGCAATAGAGATCTTATCAATCGTGGAATGATTGAATAACTCTTTTGCTGGTACGATGCCTAGAAGGTTGTCTGTTCCCTTCTCTTTAGCTTCAAGTCCCAGAGCTTCCAGTAACTCTCTTGATGATCCATAGTTCGGTCGGATCATATTTGCTAAGAAATATAGCTCAGCAGTAATGTATGATTCCCTTGTACGATAGTCAATTACATCCTTTCTGAATGCTTCTAACCGAGTTGATAGATTGAATTTGGCATTATAACCAAACTCTGAAGGAGTCAAGGGACTAATAATAGCGTGACTGACCGCAACAGCATTTTTAGTAGCTGTCGCAAAGTCTGGTCTACAATCAATCAAGATATAGTCAAACTGATCCAACTTTTTCTTTTCGTAGTTATCCTCTAGCCAAAGATAAAGTAGCATATTTTTCTTATCGCTGTTCTCCAGATCTCGTTCCACCGTATCAAGCTGAACTGAACCTGGAATTAGACTGATATTTTTCTTGACTTGCTTAATATCCACATCGCCACCTTTAAAAGCATTAGCAATCGTATTCTTGCTCTCGTAAATATTATAGCACTGGGTTAAATTGCACTGATGGTCAAGATCAATCAAAAGAACCTTATGCCCTTTTTTAGCCAGCCATTCCCCATAATTAAATGTTAAAGTTGTTTTCCCAACACCGCCTTTAATAGCAGCAAAAGTAATAATTTTCATTCTATTTCTCCATTCCATCCGTAGTAGCAATGGCTACACATTGTTTCTTCTTCATCTATCCACCAACAAGCGCCTTTGTCAGAAGTATAGCAAGCATTGTTCCAAGTGCAACCGCAAATTTTGCAATGAGATTTTTCTGCCATCTACCTATCTCCTTGTTATTTTCTATAATTCTATTATACCATTATAATTATATTTGTCAATATGTTTATAATTATATTTATAATTATTTTTGCAATGAAGTCTCTCCTCCCTTTCGCCAGCAATTCCTAGAAAAGGTTATCTCTCCAAATGTAAAGAGAACTGTTCTCTCTGTACTGAAATCATGACTAGATTGAAAACATCAGAAACTTCTACAAGACTTTTTCATCCTCAAATCGTCGGTCAACTTTCTCTTCACGACTACGCACGTGCTCCTTAATATCTCTATAATCTGTGTAATGTTTTAGAGTATCGTCAAAGAACTCTTGTAAGGCTCCTTTTTCAATTTGGAATTGTTTGATCAGTTGACTGACATCTTCCAGTCCCATATCTTTTGGAACTCCTAAATCATCCAATAGTTGTACCGCCGCAAGACTATTTTCTGGAGATCGCTGGATGGCTAAAAGTGCTCCTTCAATTTTATGATAACGTCCAAGTCGGTCATCTAGCTGTCTTAATTCCTCCTGGGTAGCCTCTATCTTTTCATTAAAGCGCTCCTCCAAATGTTGAAATTGTGTTCCATCTGTCACGCCGTGCTCGACTAAAAAATTATATTCCTTAATCAGTTCACGTATAGAGGAAATTTGAGCGTTTTTAGTTACAAGTGTTTCTCCATTTTGTTTGGCCAATTGCCTTGCGACAGTCAAGCCCATCATGTACCTATTTTTTTGAGATTGATCAGGATTGAGAAAATAAAAATAGTCTTTCTCTTTGATATAGATGGTATAATTTCCATCCTCATTTTTATCAACTTTATGAGAAGGTATTAAAATTGTACCACTATTTAAAGCTCCCATATCCATCTGCACGTAAATGCCTTGCTTGCTTTCTTGCTCGACCTGCCAGGATTCCACTTCCAATTTCAATTCAAAATCATTTGCCGTTTTTTCTTTTGATTTTTGATATTGTTCTTTCAATTCCTCCACATCAAAAACTAACTGATTCTTAGAAATTCTCTCTTTTATTTTTTCAAGAGAATAGAGTCCTTTCTTCGATAATGCATCATCTCGGACATTTCTTTGTTGGGGCTGATCAAGTAATTTATACTTCACAAATTTACCAGAGAAATCAATCTGAAGATCAAGCGAAGTTGCTTTATGTTTAAAATCTTCTAACGAAAGAGAGTGCTTCAGAAGAAAATCAAGACGTTCCTTGATTTCAAACCTATAATTATTTTGTCTCCGCCAAGCAGAATACTTTGTATAAGAATTTTTCATAGTAGGCTCAATAATTTTAGCACCATAACGTGCTGCATATTTGTCCGATATCGCCCTCAGATTTTTCAATGTTTTCTTTTCCCAACGAAATTTCTTGAGCGTTGAGGTATTGGTGGTATTGAGTATGATGTGATTATGAAGATGATCTTTATCCGTGTGTGTTGCAATCACAAACTCATAATTTCCACCTGTCAATTCTAACATCGTTTGGCGGCCAATTTCATGAACCTGCTCAGGAGTCAAGTTATCATCTGGAGAAAAAGACTGGATAATGTGATGAGCCAATACTTGTTTTCCTGAAGATAATTCTTTCAAGTCGTCATCTCCTTTTTTAAAGGCTGCAGCCAATTTTGTCATGACCATTTCTTCATCTGCTACGCTAAAATCAGAGATCCCATTGCCAGATACTAGCTTCATTTGAAGCTCACCATTATGATAGACAAGAGGAAAATCAAGATCACTTTCTGCAGTTCCTGATACAAGAGTTTTCGCTTCATTCAGAATATAATTAACAGCTCTCTTCAGATTAGCTGGTGTTTTAATTTGAGTTGGTGATTTAATTACTACCATTCTTCTATATCACTCCTTACCGTTCGTTTCCGTTCCTGTAGACTCTGTTTTTCTGCGCTAGAAAGTTTGGCAGCTACCATCTCTTTCAACTCAGATAGATAGTCAATAACTTGTGCTACTTCCTCTGGCCTAACCCCTTGATTTTCGTTAGCGTGCTTGGCAATTTGGTTAATGTTCGTCCCAACTCGATTGATGGCAACTCGAAGGTCTTTCAATTCAGAAAAATCAATTTGCACCACCTTCCCTTGCACCAATTGATTCTTCGCATAGTATTGAAAAGATGGAACTCCCATTTGGGCCATCGCTGTTTTAATTTGACGATCTTCCTCTGGTGTTAGTCGTATCAATTTTTGTATATAGCGTTTTCTATTTTCTCGTTTCTGCATTATTTTTTATCCCCTTTCTCTCAAAGTATCTGGTATTTTCTTACTAGGCATCAACCCCTGACTTCCTTCCGGCAAGCGTAGCAAATGGATATCCATTTGCGAAATTTAAAAAAATCAGAGAAGGAGAACCTTGTAGTTTTCCTTCTTGATTTTCTCAGTTTTGGGGAAATCCCCAAGCCCCTTTCCTATATCTTTTGGAGTACAACCTCTAACAATTTATCGCAACCAACTGAAGATGTTTTTGAAAATAGATGATTGCTTATCACTATTTTCTACACTTTTTTCTTTCTGACCTTGTAACTTTTCAGCTAGGACAGAAAGTTGTTGAGCAGTTAGAGGCTGGAAAATCGACTGACCAATTTGTATTTCTGTCAGTAAGATTTTTTCTGTGAGTACAGCTTGAAATTCTTCATCTGTAATCATCTTGAGTAGCTCAATATTTTCTTCTTCCCACTCCAAAAGAGCAGGATCTCCTTCAGGTAGTTGAGACTGTTCTTCCTCTAGTTGCTCCAGAACTTTTTGGCGAGTCAAGTCTTTAGCATTTGGCGATACTCCTTGAACTCTGTCTCCATCCATGATTGGAATAAAGTCTGAAAGGATGATGATCAGTTGTTCTTCTTGTTCATTAGTCATGAGTGTTGTCCTCCTTGATGATGATTTGTTTTTAATTTGACCTTGGGTTTATTTGGGGTGTCCCGTTCGGTCATTTCGAGAAACCCTTCTCTTTTTTTGATTGTGCATCTGCTTTCAACTCCTGCTTGTGTTCTTCAACAGCTTGCTTGCTCTGATCTTTAAACTTCTCCAGTTTTTGTTCAAAACTGCGCTTCGTTTGTTTCTCTTGGCTCAATCTTAATTGTTCCAATGCTTGATCCATCCGAACCATTAAACTTTTAGCTTCTTGTTGGACAATATCCAACTGTGCTTCTAAATCAGCAAGTGTCTCCTTATCAGCAGACCACCCAGATAGATAGTTAAAGGAATACTCTGACGTATCAATACCATAGTATGAAGAAACGACATAAGCGACACTTTCAGCCTGGAGTTCAGCGGTGCTTCTAGTTAGATTTTCCTTTTGAGGATTATCTGCATGATGCAACTCTGCATGAGCCATTTCATGTAAGAAAGTTTTAATAATTTGAGCCTTGTTCATCTCATTACTACGTAAAACAATTTGATTTTCTGGGACAGAATAATATCCATGTTTATTATTTTCCATCTCTTCAAATCGAACCGATACATCATTTTCTTTTGCAATAGCCATTAGGGCACGGTAAAGATTTGCATAGTCCAAATCAGTCAGCTGTTCTTTCACTTCTGCAGCTTTTGGCATCTCTTTTCCTTCTGTCTGACTAACATCAAAAACTGGTACCAAACCAAAGAATGTAACTGTTTCTGGTTCCCCATTTTTATCCAATATTGGTTGGTTATTCTCATCCTTTTTGATCTTCGTCATAGGTTTAAAAATACGTAAAGCCTTCTCACCTTTTTTCACATAGCGACCAAAGTTTTCTTTCCACTGTTTGAAAGAAGCTACTTGCCTTGCTTCAGGATTTTGTGCAAGAATTAAGCGCAAGTTGCGATTAGAATAATTATTTAGTTGGCTCATTTTCGTTAGATAGTCTTTGTACTTATCTGAATTCAGGAATTCCTTAATCCCTTCTTTAAGATGACGACTTAATCCTGCCATATCTTTATTTTGAATAAAATCTGCGACTGCAAGACTGCCAGCTGCTAAAACAATTTCATCCGCTTGTAGACTGTCCTCGCCCTCTGGTTTAGAACCTGGTTTCGATCTAAAATCATACGGATTCGTTCCCTGAATCAACTCCTCCTCATCAGAAACACCATCAGCATCCGCATCATGTTCCAACTCCTGCTTGTTGTAGCTTTGTTCTTCTAGTTTGATTTCTTCGTCTTGTGATTTCTCAAATTCTTCTCGGACTGTGGAGATCGTTTGTTCAACTTTTTCTGATAAACCTTTGATTTCTTTTTGCCATTTTTCAATAAGGGCCAATTGTTCCATAGGTGAGTCTTTGACTCCCAACTTCTCAAACCAAGCAGATAGATTTTCGACCTCAACACTATCCATTCCATCAAAAGAGATAAATCCAAGGCGACCATCATGACTACTATCTGTAAATCCAATTGGACTATTTTCCAAATCTCCAAATGGGAGTTGGGATAGAAGTTGATCTGCGTAAAGAGTATCTTCTAAAGCGTAACTGAACTGAGAAATATCTAACTCACTCGCCAATCTCTCCAGATGATACGGAGTGAATATGGCCCCATCAATCTTCATCAATTCTGGGTACTCTCTCATTTCTCGTGTTCCAAGTCTTTCTTTGTGAGCGATGGGGTTAATCTCCTCACCGATATTGTAACGGATGCTATCCTGGATCAGTTCACCATCAGGAGCGTAGATACTAAACTGGATCTTAGTTGGAGAGATGTAGCCTTCTGGATAAACACCAGTCACTTGTTCTAGCCCTTCCTGACGTAACTGATAGAAGCTCTGGTTGGCTTTGTAAAGCTCTCTAGCAAAATCTTGATAAGATATCAGCTCTGTTTCTTTAAAGGGCAATCTAGGCCCATCTGGGCGCTCCTCAGACCATTGAAGGCGTACATGGTAGTTCTCCTTATAGATATTATCTTGTTTCCACTCTTTATAAAAATCTGAATTTGTATCTAGGAGATGATCTTCTCCAGCTGCAGCAACAATCTGATCAAATTTATCATTGTGTTGCTTCGCATAGTCAAGATACTGATTCCAGGCTTGATGAAATTCTTTTGGAGTTTTTGAAAGGTCACCTGGCACACCTATATTATAGACAGTATCTAAGACTTGAGTAAACGTAGCCGAATCAAGTAGGGGGCTATTCAGTGTGTTCTCTGGAGTTGTTTGTTCAATTTCTTTAGAAACTTCTTCATACTGCTTATTCTTCAAAACTGACAGCATTTCTGCACCTTTGTCTTTTACATACTCCTCATTGACTGAAAGTTGCTCAATGTGTCCATCTCTTTCTCTATAAACACCGAGAATGATCTTTTCATCCAACGATTTAACATTAGTCGCAAGCTCTCCCTTGAGTTTCATAAGAGAGGCTGGAATTTTTTCATCTCCGATATCTTTAAAAAGTAGTAAGAAATCTTCATCTTTTGCTTTAATAGCTTCACTCATATTAAGATTGTGAAGCTTTTCAACACTGCTCAAATCATCTAAAACAAAGGAATGTGGATCTAAAATATCACGCAACATAGGAAGAACCTGCAATTTATCCTTAATTGCATTACTAATCAACATACCGCCATAATGCCCCTGACCATTTGCAATATCATCTAGGAAATTTGCTGCTCCCTTTCCCTCTTCAAAAGGTCTGATCCCTGAAAGATGGATAAAGTTATCCTTTTGAAAAGTCACCTGAAGCACATTCTTCTCTCCATGATCCGCATAAACAAAGCTAATCTTACTGTCAGCCAGTTCATTTAAATACCAAGACGCTGTACTTTGGATAGACGGCGCATATTGATTTAATCGTCTTAAATCCGCTGGTGTAATCGGATGATAATTCGCTGTTCTCCGTTGCACTTTATCATAATTTGTGCTAAACTGTAAGTAAGGATAGGATGATGTCGGGTGACTGGTAACAGTTTGCTCAAAGGTACTTGTTTCAAGTACAGGTGAGGTACTGCCTTCAGCTTTAGGCTGTAAAGAACCCGTGCCACCACTGGTCCTATCATTCATTTGCTCCTGAGAGTTCTCAGGAGCTTTTTCTGTGCTCTGAATTTGTTTTTTAGGCTCCCTACCATCTCCAAGAGGATTGGAAGGTTTTTCATAGGTCACTGTTTTGTCCGAATCAATAACCATTTGTTTTCTAGGCTCTACTGAAAAACCTATATTATTCCAGTTTTCCTTCAACCATGTTGCATCTTCAGGAGAAAGGTGGCTGGTGTCAGGAAAGTGACTTGGTGATTGAATTTCCTCAGTCTGCTCCAGTTGTTTTTCCTGCTTCAGGATCTCATTCCAGTCTGTCTTCTCCTGGCCTTCACGTTTTGGTGGTCTTGCATCAACAACTGGAATTTTTTTCTCCCGTAGTTTGGTAATAAAGTCTGTACCTGCTTTATCACGATCAACTGCCAGTGTGATGAGATCGTCGTATTTGTGATCCTGGAAAAGTGTAGAAGTTTCAGCTGCAACAGATAAAAAGTTAGAGGTACGTGTTAACTCACTAGCCTTGGTATAATCCCTTTCATCCATCGTAAGCTCCCCTCGCTCCTGCAGAATTTCAAGAACATAGTGAGACAAAACTCCCTCTTTTAATCCTTCCATCGCAACCAGTCGAACATCGTTTAATTCGCCCTTATGAAGCTCATAATAGCTCATAAGGTCAATTGGTGCCTCTGTCACAATTAAACGCTTAGGAGAGCCTATAGAAACGTTTAAGCCACTAATAGATTCTGATTGGTACATGATTTGTTTCAAGTATCCTTTGCCAGGATGACGTTCTTGATCAGGAACAAGTCCCTGGAGGCTCGCACCTACCAGTTGCTGATTTCTGTCCAAGTATTTAAAAACCAAGACATCTTCTATAACACCATCTTTATCCTTACGTTTAGCTTGGGCTAATACTCCCTTTTCCAGGAAGAAGTCGATTGTATCGTCAGAGAGACCTCTAATCTCCTTGAGATAGGATCTCGCCTCCACAAATGGTTGTTCGTAAGGGGCTAGTGTATAATTGAAAGGTTTACGTTCTTCCTCTACTGGTTTTGCTTCAGGAAAGGAACCTGTCTCTAAGAATACCATGGCTTCCTTATAGCTGACATTTCGCATTTCTTGGACAAGGTTGATGGTGTCCCCATACTTATCTGCTTGTGAATACCAATGCCAGGTATTCTTCACAGTATCAATTTTAAACGAGTCATGCTCAGCCCAATAATACTCTCGATGTGACTTTCGCTTCATCTCCATTCCAAGGCTACGAGCTACTTCTAAAATATCCAGCGATTTTGCCTGTGCTTTTGTTAAAGGCATACTCTTTCCTCCTCTACTAATTCCTTAAATAAAAGATATCCTTCAGGAGTTGCATCTAGTTCACTAACAACTATTGGATCTTCCTGACTCGTTGTCACAAAAAGATGAGGAGCTAATTGATAGAAAGTCTCCTCATCTGCCTGTTTGAATAGCTGCCAAATAGCATAACGTTCTGTGGCTAAATTTTCTAGCTTTAATGCTAAAACTTGTGAGATACTCTCCAGGTATCCTAATTGTATTTTTGGTGTTTCCATCCTACTATCCTTTCTGTATGTTAGGCCACGAATAACTCTTTTAGCTGCGGAGTCAAATCGTTAGCATATAAAAGCAAGCCGTCGATGTCTGTTCCTTTTCGAGTGTATTCGTACCAGTTTTCTTTGTCTTCAGGAGAACTTGCAATCTCATCTTTTCTAGGATGATCATAGACACTTGCTTTTTTATCTCTGAAGACATTTTGTTTAGAAATAAAGACCAATCCTTCTTCTACCCCAATTCTTGCGACTTCATCTGGAGTTAGAAGGGGACGGCCTTGAATTTGTTTATTTTCACTTGATGAGCCATTACGATAACTATGCGATTTTGAAGTGGACCTAGTACGTATAGTCTGCTTACCTGACCTTGTAGAATAGTATTCCATCGTATCCTTGTCATTTGTCCCTAAAAATAGGTGAGTAGCACAGTTATTAAAGATGGTCTTCCAATCACTTTTATAAAGTGATTCTAGCTGATTGACAGCTTGGATGATAATCTTAATAGACATCTCACGACTACGAATAGAAGAGAGGACCTGGGCGAAGTTTGGAATACGGCCAATTTGTGCAAACTCATCGAAGATAAACTGAATGTGGCGAAGATTTTTTCTACTGTAGCCAGGTACTTTCCCTTGCAAGATATCATCAGCCTTATGTGTAAGAACCTCAAAACCAATCGCAAACAAGATTGATGAAAGAAAATTAAAGGCGTTATTGGTTTCAGGAATAGCAATAAAAACGGCTGTCTTTTTCGTATTCCAGGTATCCATTTCCATGGTATCCTCACTAATCAAGTTTCGGACATCTTCGTGGTCGAAGATAGAATAACGAGAAGACAAAATCGCTACCACACTGTTTCTTGTCTCGCCTCTGAAGTTTTGGAATAATTTCCACTGTTTATAAGCATAGTTGTTAGGTTGATGTTCGTTCAGTTCTTCAAACATCTGCTCGACAGGGCTTGGTACATCTGGATCCTCTCGATACATATTTCTTAATAGATCTGCAACGTGGCCCAGGTTTGGCATATATAACTGGACTCCAGTTTCAGGATCCTTAGAGTCAAAATAGAGATAACCAATCAATGCCCGTTGCAGCATCAACTCTGCTTGAACCCAGAAGTCTTCTCCAGTATGCTCACTCTTCTTCGTTCCCTCAGTAATTGCTTCAGAGATACGATCAATATCTAGCTCAGACTTCATGTAATGAAAAGGATTAAAACGATCTGAATTCTTGAGTCGAATCAAATCAAAGATTTTAACAGCAAAGCCAGCTTTTTCAAGCATCTTCCCAACTTCGTGTACCAGGTTTCCTTTTGGATCTGTCACAACAAAGTTTGAGTTCATCTGCATTAAATTTGGCAATACAAAAGTAAAGGTTTTACCGTCTCCAGGAAGACCAATGACAATCACATTTTTATTGAGCTGGACATTGTAGGCTAAGCGAAAATTAAATAGGCCCATTTTGACCTGTTTTGAAAAAATCATATTCTTCTCAAAATCAACGTCTTCAAACCGTCTCATTTCCTTCAAAGTCGCAAAACGAGCACTACCTTGTTCTTCTCCTTGGCGATATAAATTCTTATCCATAGAAGCATAGACAAGCATTGGGAGACCGAATCCGATCAACCCAGCATATAAGGCTCCTGAATCAAAGAAAACACCAAAAGAGAAGCGTTCCCAGTGTTCTAGCAACCAACGAAGCCGCAACATTCCCATGAAAGGTACTGCTGCAGTCGAAAGTTGGTAGTAATGGTAAAAGGACTGGAAAATAACAAATGAAAATAGCCCCACCACCAGGTAGGGCCATATAGGTTTTCTAATCATCGTGTCTTCTCCTTCCCAATCTCCTTCGTAACAACTGGCATCATTCCTTTATAGACCTTATTTGTCTTATAGTAATTGATTTTATCTTCAGGAGTCATTTCATGTGGTTTCTTCAGCACCTTTTTCGCAAACTCTTCCAATTTTTCTGGGCTTTTCGTGATGTCTGCCAACATATCTTTGAGAGCCTTTTCTACCAGGGGACGATTTTTTGTTTCAAAGAAGAGATAGGTTGTATCATCTTTTTGATGATAAGTAAAACCTACCTTATACTCCTCCAGGTAATGCTTCAACTTAGCCAAGTGAACTTCACTATTTAATAACTTCTCAACATCTTTTTTTGATTTTGTGGCCATAAAGTCATTAAAACGTGTCTCCCCTTCAAAAGTTCGATTTGCTGCCTTATGTTGTTTCTTGTCATAGTGGGCTTTTGCGATGGCATACAGAGCTTGTATCGTCATCTCCAGAGTAACTTTTCCTTTTAACGCCAGAGAATGACTGACTTTTTCTTGATCCATGTAAGACCTCCTTTATTTTGGATAATTGGACAGTTCTGGATTAGCAATAACCTGGAATCCGTAAGGTGCTGAAGGTTCTTCCTTTACAGTAACTACCAAGCGTTTCTGACTTCTGTTCTCACCGTCTTTCACGGCTACTACATAGGTTAGCTGATAAGTTGCTTCATCAACAATCAAGCTAGATTCCAAAATCACAGACTGCAGTTGACCTGCTTGTCTATCTATCGTTAATTGAGGAGCTACGAAATCAGCCATTTTCCCTTTATCAGAGTAAAGGGCTGGCAAAAAGTAACGTGAAAAGGCATCTAGTTCCCCTGTTTTTGACTGAATGGTTTTTAGATTTGAAAGTTCCTTGGATACGGCCAAGAGTTGCTTTTCTTGATGGTAAACTAGCGTAAGTGATAAGCCAGCAAGTGTCAGACTTCCTACTAGACTCAATAACACCAAAACTCTTCCTAAATACACCCAAAAAGAGCGTTTAGAAGAGGTTCGAGGTTTGGGAGTTTCATGTTTCAAGGAAGAGGCTTCAGCTTTTTCTTCAGGAGTCTTCTCTTGATGTTTTGTTTTTGGCTGGCGCTTAAAGAAAGAGGTTTTTGCTTCTTTTGGTGCAGCCTCCTGTTTATTCAATGTACCAGGCTTCAGGAAGAGGCTGTCTGCGATTCCCTCAAACGGTAAATAGACATCTTCTTGATAGATCACTACATTCTTTTTATCCAGCTCCTCTACCAATAAAACGGCCTCTGCCTCCTGATGCTTAACCTTGGCATTTTCTCTCTCCAGGGCTTGATAAACAAGGTCTCGATTCTTATACGTTGTGGTCGTGTTTTGTGTCAGATTGGTTAAACGGTACATCTTTTTCAGCTCCTTTCAATTTTCCTTCAGCAAGAGCTGTTTCAATATCAGCCCAGGTTAAATTATGTTCGGCCAAGTAGTTTGACCGTTCCTCATGCTTGGCCAGAATGATTTGAGTTTCTAGCTGCTGCAGTCTCTCTTCTTCCTTCTTGGCCTTGGTCATATAGTCAGCTAAGCGGTCTTCCGCTTTCTGTTTTTGTTTTTCCAAAGTTTCTAATTTTGTCATTGTTCCTTTTTCCCTTCTGTACTTTGTGTTTGGTTAGTGATTGGTTTGTTTAACGATGGAATACTCGCCTTTTCGCTGGCGTTCAAGCTGTCCACAATCAAAATGGGGTCAATATGATTTACCAGGTATTTCCCATCTTGCTTGCTGAAGCGAATCCGTATGGTTCTTGAAGATCCTACGTTTGTTTGGGCGTTAGTATAATCATACTTCTTCTGTAACTGTGTCTGAGTGTATCTCACTTGAGCTAGGGCAACATTATTTTCTTGATCGATGTAGATGGTAGAAGACTTCATCTGTGTATCCACTACATAGCCCTTATAGGTTTGTACCGTTGGTTCTTCTTCAGAGTTCACTTCCTGATTGTAAGCAGCTTCTGTCATATAGGGCAAATAGCGATTTCTATTTTCTCCAAGATCCTGCTTATTGAAGTAAGCCGTCAAAAATTCCTTTACATATTCTTGCGTTAGTTCGCTCCCCTCTGCTTTGGTTTCTTGTTGCGTAGTTTCAGCTTCCTGTTTAGCTTTCTTTTGCGATGAGGTTGCTGCTCCAATCCAGAATACGAATCCTAGAACTAGCACAACTCCTATAAGGATTCCTCCTATTTTCAGGAGTTTCAATTTCTCCATATCTATCATTTTCATGATTTACCTTCTTTCTTTTTTAATTCGGTGTTGCAAACGAATAGTAGTAAGCTGGATATAGGACAGAAAAATGTACCTTATCCTGTACTCCTTGGATATTACATTCTGAAACGAGGAATGAACCGTCTGGATTCACAGCTTCCACAATAGCAACATGGCCGTATACATCTGGTGTCCCACCAAATCCACCTACTACTGATACAACAGCTCCTTTTGTTGGAGTTGTACTATACCGCCATCCTTTTGCAACTAGGTTTGCCACCCAATCCTGACCATTACCAAGGTAACCATAAGCTCCTGATAAGTCTGTAATCGTTCCTAGTTCAACTAAACGATTATAGGCATACCAAGTACATTGTCCCACTTCATAACCGCTTCCTTGTTGTGTAGTCATAGAAGCTTGTGTAGGAGGGTGCTCCACTTTTGACTGATACTCGGCAGGGAAATTCCAGGAAGATGCTAACGCTCCACCTCCTCGAACTTGTTGAGTAAGAAAAGCGTGGATCTGCTTAGCATTATTCTGGCGCTCTAAGACCTTATCTCCAGAGTTTCCTTCCCAATTAACCAGGAAACGCTCTGTAAGCGTCTCTACATCCTCTGTACTAGTTAGAATTGAAGTTAGTCCTGTGATATAGTAAGGAGTATCCCCCTCCAACATAAAATCCAGTTGCAGTTCCAAATCATACCACTTCTTATTCTTAGATTTTGCATAGTTTAATAATAGAGTATGTCTCGTGGAGCCATCCGCTGTATCTGTCCACTGTCCCAATCCTAAACCTCGTCGAAGAATATTTGGGTATCTTCCGTTATAAATCGCTGGTCCTCCTATAGCTAACCAGGACTCATCATCCCATGAAGAAGAATCAGCCCCTACTGGTGGGCTAAGATAGTCTCCTTCAGCACGTTTAGGATTGATATTACTTTCAGTTGCAAAGTTCCCAAGCATGGCTGCCAAACCATTATCTGTCAGCCCTGGTACCTTTTGCTTCAAGTAGTCTTTTATCGCTCGTGATTTTTGTCCTAAATCACCATCAAGTGTAGTAATGACTGAGGTTGTCTGATTGTACGTGACAGATTGAAAGTAAAAGCCTGGATTGACTGATGTCCACTTTTCTTTCTTATCCTTTGTCTCTTTTTCCTCCAGTTTTTGATACTGAATGACCTGGTAACCATTTGCCGTTACCTTCCCAACCTCGTCTCCAGTTTTGACCTGATCACCGTCAGAAACACGGATATTTCCTACCTCTTCATAAGTAAAAATGGCTTTATCTGTTTTGATGGATACAGTAGTATCATCTGTCACACTAACTTGACCGTCAATAGGAGCTCTTAGAGCTTGTCCTGTTGAAGCTTTTAGTTGTGTTTTCTCATAGATTTCACTCTTAGAGGTATAACCAAACCGCTTCAGGATAACTAAAGGAGCTTGATAAGAAGGGTCGTCTTCCTGGTAAAAGGGATTAGCTAGTTCTTGATAAGAGGGGTATCGACCAACTTCTTTAGTCAAATCCTCTAGCTCTTTATACTCTTCTAACTCGCTATCACTCAACTTAGTCCACTTGAGATCTGACGAGGGGCCATATAAGTCAGCCATCTTTTTCAAGTTGTGAGGGTCATCATTCAAATGATTCCAAAGATCATTCAAGGCATCCGAATAGTGATTGAAACCTAATATCCCAGCCCATTCACCACCAGTCCCCTCATTCCAGTTACTTTCTGGTTTCCACTCACTACCGTAGCGGAAGTTCATGAAAAAGATCATGTCATCGATGTTGGTCCAATAGTCTACCTTATCATTTGACTTCTCTCGATCTCGTTTACTAATTTGAAGCCAGGACTTGTTCAGGTCAAATTCATTTTGTTGGACAGGACCACTTCCTCCAAACATGGCCATAAATGCCCCAAATACTGCAAAGATGAGGAACATCAAGAAATAGGACTTAACTGCTAATGGATTGGATAGAATGGAACGTAGAGGCTTTGTCACAACCTTCAAGACCTTTCCTGTACCTCTTGATACTTTCCCAAATTTTGAACGAGCTATACGATTCCTAGTTTGTTTCATCTTTTTGCTGAGTTTTCCTTCCCAGGAAAACTCTTTTGGTGTTCGAGTATACCCTCGCCCTCTGATGAAATTATAGCTTCTATTGAGCTGTCCATAGCTGTGCTTGATTGAATACTTGGATAATTTTCCTACAGCATTTAACGCTCTTTTAGAGGCGTTTACCTGGTACTTAAATTGACGAATGTTTTGCCTCGCCTGAACCCAGTCTCCAAGAATATCATTATCTCTGACTGTCTTCTCAACGTCGTGTCTCACTTTCATTCGAGCACTTTGTTTTGTACGTTTCTTCAGGCGGTTAGGGATATAACTGTCATCAGCTTTTTTAGCTCGTTTATAGAGCGTTGTTGCAATTTGTTTTTCCAACTTTGCTCGATCACGTTGTTGCTTAAAGAAAAGACCTCTAGCTGTTGCTTGAGGTCCTTTGTGTAGTTTATAATCTTTGTTCGCTAAGCGATAATTCTTCTTAGCTTCTTTAAATGCAACTTTTGAGTTTAAACGTGCTTCTTTAGGATTTTTTTCTGCATTCTGGGAGGATCCTTCTTTGATTCTCCGCTTACGCTCCTTTTTTAATTGATTGGGATCACTTTTAAACAAAAGAAATCACCTCTCTTTCTATTTTTTAACTATCTGTCGCAACCAATTGATACAGTTTGGTATCTTTAGGGATAGGATTTTCAAATGGAACAATCGTATCTCCAGCTACGATCAAACCAGTACCTTTTGCTTTTGGTCGCAAAACAAATCGCTCCAGTGAAGGTGTAAGAGGAATTACCTGCTCCAGGGCTTCTAGGTCTGTCCGCTTCAGCTTCAGGAGGGCTAGAAACTCACAGTTTGCGACTAGCTTTCTACCTTCCTCTGTAGATAAAACAGTCTCTGGGTTCTGGGTAATCCCTGTTGGAATAGCCCCGTACTTACGAATACGTGAGTATAGCTCTGTAAAGAAGGTTGCTTGCAGTTTATTTTTGAAGTATAGCTGCAACTCATCAAAGTACAACCATGTAATAGCTTTTCCTTGATTATTGACTACCTGGTTCCAGATGAAGTCCTGAATCACCAGGAGGGCAAATGGCTTCAATTTACCACTCAACTGCTTGAGATTGAAGATAATAAAGCGACTATTCATATTGACGTTTGTAGGATGTGCGAAAATATCATTTGATCCAACCGTATAAGGTTCAGCCTTCAGCGCCAAATCCTTGGCCACATCTTCAGGTTGTCGTTCTAAAACTGCTTGCCAATCCTTAAATGTTGGTTTTTCAAATTCCTCATAGGTCTTTCTCGTTACACGGTCAATCATCGCAAATTCATCGTCTGATACCTCAGAGAATATATTTTCAAACAAGGTTGATAAGAGGTTTGATTTTTGGCCAATCGGGTCACTATCTTCTGCCTGCAGTTTATCCTTATCAGGAAGATCCAACAAGTTAAAGTGATGTTGCGATCCAGGAGCGATTGTGATAATTTCTGCACCTAATTCTCGGCCAATACCAGTGTACTCATCTTCAGGATCGACGATAGTAATATTATCTTCAGGGTAACGTAGAGTTGTAGGAATAATCTCTCCTCCTTTAGCAAGAACAGACTTCCCTGATCCTGACGTTCCAAAGATACAACCTGAACCTGTATTCAAGTCTTTCTTACGGTCAACTGTGATAGCGTTCTTAGATAGCTGATTCTGGCCATAATAAATTGCACGTGGGCTGCTAGAACGAAGATCTACGTTGGTAAATGGGACTTGTGTGGCCAAGTTACTGGTAGTCATATCTCTCATAAAACGGCGTTTTACGTTGATAAATGGAATCCCAATCGGTAGAATCGTATTCAAGGATTCTTCCTGGTACAAGTAACACTTATCCAGTTCTACCGTATTCTTACGGACAGATCGTTGAACCTGCTCAGTGTAGATATTCAACTCCTCCAGACTGTCAGCCATGAAGAAAATCGTCATCACACCTGAAAACATTTTTTGGTCATTGTCCTGGAGTTCTTCAGTCCATTTCTCTGTTTCACGAGATGTCTCCACAGCCTTCCCACCAACAGCCAGGTCACTTCCATAACCTTCTTTTGCTGCAGCCTTCTGACTTTTGATCATTTCCCTACGTACACTTGACTTAACTGTCTTGATTTTCTTCAGGGCATCTGCAGTATCATAGGGCTTCGCATGCAGACTGATAGCCAGTTCAATTCCTGTATCCAGGATATTCTTAATCAGTTTGTCATTCAAGAAGGTAGGATATTGTCTAACATACATCACCCTTGCGAAACAATCATCAATTTTCATATGATCTTTTTCAAACTTCAGATAGTTTGGAGCTACAAAGTCCCTAGTGGATAATCCAGAAATAGCGATGTCTTCATAGTTAAAATCAATAAACCCTTCTCGCCTCAAGATTTTTCGGAAGATAAGAAGACGATCTAATCCCTCTAACTCCTTAAAGGAGATTCCCAAGCCACTGTATTGACTTTCAATAACGCTGGCTGTATCATCAAGGATTCTTCTAGCTTGATGATCCTGGTCTGTTTGGGTAGTAATCGTCAGATATTTTTCTACCTTGAAGGTGTTTTGTTCCTGAGAAAAACGATCATTGATCATCGCATTGTATTCTTTACGATAATCATCATATCCATCTCCAACTAAATCATATCGGATAGAAGATAAGCTATTGCTTTCTACCCTACGATTTAGGATCAATAGCTGCATATCATTGTCAATATCCAGCGAATTAAAAATATCAGCGCTTGTTTCAATGATATCAATTCGCTCATCATCTGTTGCAGTAATATAGCTTGTATCACCTAGGCGATAGGTTTTTGAAAATTGATCATTTGTAATTTTCATGAGCCCATCAGGCATCAACCATTGATAATTAAGACTATTCTGTGTAGATGCCGTCATGGTACGTCTTAGACGTTTGGCCCGTTCCCGTTCTTCCTTAGAGAGTTTCGGGGTTTTCTTTCGGCCGAATAAATTCATTTCTTGTATATTCCTTTCTGTCATAATCTGTCTGATAAGAGCGTTCCTGCTTAGTCAAAAGGAAACGAACCTCATCTTTAATTTTTTCATCAATATAACACCCGAAAATAACAAAAGGCGCTAATAATAAAATATCAACGCCATAAAGGATTATATCAGGTGCCTTCAGCCAATAGAGAATAGTAGTGACAACTACTGTCAATGCTATACCAAATAGTAGCACTAACTGTCTCAGTGTCATATACCCTATAACTGGCCTTTCGTAGCTATCTAAAGCCTTTAAAAATTCACTGCCTAAACGTGTCATTCTGTTCCTTTCTTCAGTACCTTTTTAGCAAATTCCTTCCTAGTTCACCTGCATGATATTCTTGGCCATGCGTTGGCTGCCAAATAGCATAATGATGTAAATGATCCCTTTTGCAATGGCTACGAGTGCAGTTATAAAAGCTCCAGTATTGCTAAGTGTCAATAAATCATTCGTGACAATAGCTGGATAAAGCATAGTCACAACCACTAAAATCAATCCCTGAAGGACAGCAGCAACATAGAGCTTAAAGAAACCGAGACAGATTGGGCGTAAGCTATCCACCATGTAACAAGCGACAATAATTTTAGCGATTCCCTTATACGTGTAAAGCGTAAAGGAGCGTAACAGGATCAACAACTTAGTCGATATCTGACCCACAAAATCAACAATCCCATAGACAATTTTAAAGAATGTTTTCTCAATCATACCTAAACCTTTAAAATCTGGTGGCTCAGAACTGAAAGGATCTGTAGCATTCTTGGCTACTAACTTAATGATAACATTGAACAACCATGACAAGGCATCAAAAATCGCATCCACATAGAGGATAAAAAAGAGTGCGATAGCATACTTGAGGATTTCTTCAATCCAAAGCTGAAATGACAGCTCTCCTCCATTGCTTTTAAGTTGTTGGTGCCAATTCATGAGGTTGATCCCCATAAAAAGGAGAAGGAGCAAAATTGCTACCTTCCCCATCGATCCCGAAATAGTTTCCATCAATTCATAGGCTGTCGCATTATAGTCTTTCAGACTCATGGTTAGTTGATCAAGTGTGGATTGGTTCATAAAACCACCTCCTCTTTCTTCTTCATCCTAACCAAGAGATTGAAGACCTGTTGCTAAAGCTGTAAAGAGTGCTTTTAGGACGGCACCAAGAAGAGCGCCTAAAATCAAACTTTGGATCCCTTTGTCCTTCTTGTCATCCAATTCACGTTTGATTCCTACTGCTAAGTCCCAGGCACCCCAAGCGGCCCAACCAATACCGATAATCCCACCGATATTTCCAATTTTGTTAATAAAATCTACAACTGCATCCATTATTTTTTTCTCACTTTCTTTTTATAAAAAGGTACTAAGAAAATTCCTTAGCACCTACATTGTTTATTCAATACTATGTTTCATCCGTTGGACGAAAGGTTAGAGAGAGGGCTGTAATCACAGCTAAGACAACGATAATAGTCGTTTCCCACCAATAGTAGATGGGGACCTTTTGAGGAAAGAAAAAGTTAGTCATAAGCCAATCTAACTGCTTCTCTACATCTGCAGAGGGACCTGATTTTGTTATCCAAAAATATATTTCCCAAAAAGCAGCATAGCCTAGGACAACTACAATCTTAAATACTACCCATCCAATTGCTGTCGCAATCAAGCTCTTAATCAGATTAAAGATAAAGAGGAGAAACATGAGTGGAGTCGCAACCATCAAAACGGCAGCTCTCGCAATTACACTCGGTAGATTCTTTATTCCTGACCAGATGGCTTTTCCTAGCCAACTGAGGCCTTTTTTCCACTTCTTCTCTTCTTCAGGCTTAGTGACTTCTGATTTTTTTTGAGTTGGAGTGTAGTATCTATATCCACTTCTAGTCACATGTGCATCCATTTTCGTGTCCTTTCTCATCTCTCTTCCCCCTCTTTTTTATGGCTTCATTATACCATAGATGAGGGGGAATTTCTAGATGTTCTATTTTTTATGCTTACGAAGCCCAGCTCCTGCAAGACTCAACAATCCCAAAAACATTCCCCAAGTTGGAAGCATGCTTACTGCAGTTCCAGTGTTTGGCAGCGATGCTTGTGGTTGTGGCTTGTGTGGTTCTTTAGGCTCTGGTTTTGGAGGTTCTGGCGTTGTGGTTGTCACTTTAGCCGTCATCTCTTGTAAATTTACTGTATTGATAAAGGTATTTTCAACCTTACCAGCTGCGATACGTTCGACTTCTAGATAGAAGTCTGCATCAAAGGTTCCTTTAACTCCTAGAGAGTTTAGGAAGTCTTTATCAATACTATAAGACCACTTGCCTTCTTTTTCTTCCCATTTAACAGTCACAAGTTTCTTGATGAACTCTGAATTAGTACCTTGATTGAACTCAAAGGTAAAGGCATAAGAACTACCTTTGGCAATCTTATCTCCTGCTTTAACCACTTTGCCATCTTTAAGAACTACATCATAAGGAAGAACCAAGTCTTTTTCAGCTACATATTCTGTCCCACGAATAATACCCTTCCAATTACCAGTATAACGATCATGCTTCACATCTAGCTTATCAATGCCATCATATTGATAAAGTGTATCATGTTTAGCAGGAACAGTCACACCGTCCAAGAGGTAACGTAGGTATTCACCAATTTGAATTTCTTGTCCATCACGAATCTTTTTATCATCTTTTTGATCCAAAGCGTGTTTTTCAGGTTTCAGCTCAGGAACTTGAACAGTTACTAAATTAGATACATAACCATTTCCAAAATCAATTTGATGGAAATCATTCTTAACAATTTCACCCTTACCTACCAACAAACGAGCAGGAAGATCAAAAGTGATATTCTTAGCTTGTTTCACATAGTTCTTATAGAATGAAGCAGAATCTTTTGCTACAAACATATAGAACTCACCTTTAGGATTTAATCCAGCTTCTTTCAAAATGTTTTGAACTTCTTTTGTACGTTGTTTTTCAGAAAGAACATGGTACATATTAAAGAGCGCTTTAACGTCTTTACCAGTAGAATCCTTCATAGTGATTTTGCTATCATCTACCACATAAGCACCATCTTGAACATCATCTACCATTGCCCACGTTTTAGCAACATCTTTTGAGTCAGCAGTAAAAGTCGTATATGGTTTATAATTAGTTGTTAAACTGAATTTAACATTCTTATCGAATGTATTTGCACCATCAATCTTACGTCCAAAGTTATCTGTAATAGCTTTCTCAGGTTTTGGAGTTGATGGAGTTACACGCAAACGTGAATAATTTACTTTCACCGTTGGAACTAAAGGCATTTCAGGAACTTTTTTCTTCTCTGGTGGAGTTGGAGCTGGTGGAGTTGGGAGTGTTGTACGAGGTACAAACTCTTTAGGTTTCTCCAATTTAGGTTTAGGAATCTCCTTGGTATCCTTTTGTTTTAAAACAGGAGGTTTAGGAGCAGGAACTGGAAGCCACACAGGAACAGTCGCACTTGCTTTACCAAAGATACCCACAGCCCAGTTCGTAGATGAAAAAATTTCTTTATCTGAAGGAATAGCTTTACCTTCTTTAAGTGCTTTATTTTTAGCTTTTTTACGAACATAATCAATTTCAGATTGAGAATGCACACCTACTCCATTATGATAAAAAAGATTTAATGTAGAGCCATAACCAACAGAAAGAATTGAACCACGTGGAATATCAGCTTCATCATTTACATTAGTGTACCCAAGATCACCTGCCTTTACACCAAGATCAGGAACATCATAAGTCCAAGCTGTCTTGTATTCTCCCTTATAATAATCCTTGCCATCACGCTTAACTTTTTTAACATCTGAGCCTTTTGGATTGAGGACAATTCCTTCTGTTCCATCTTCGTAGGTCAAGCGCAACTCTTGTCCATAGTCAATGTCATTAAACATTGAAGCAATGGTCAAGATAGCTTTTTGTTTATTTTTTTCTAGGAAAAACTCAATTTTTGGATTGAACTCAACTAGATTCCAAAAGTTAAAATTGATAGAACCATCTTTGTCATATTCATAAATTTTAATCTTTGTATCTGTCAATGGTTTACCATTTTCGACCCATTCTTGTTCAACTTTATTAAAAGTAAAACGAGCAGAAATTTTTTGACCTTTATCATTTTCAGCAACATTATGAATCGTGAAAGAATCCCCTGCTTTCGGATCACGAATTTCTCCTAAAAGACCTTTACCAAAAGATAACAACCCTTCACGACTACCTGAGATAGATGAATCTGTATGAAGTCCAATATAATCTTTAACTTTCATCAATCCTTCTAACCCTTCAAATGAAGCAGTCATTTTTTTGTAATAGTTGACGCTTCCACGTTGGCTTTCATCATAATCTCCATAAACTTTGATATGAGATTTTTCAGCTTTTACACCCTTCTTAGCAAGTTCTTCTGTTTTCTTATTGTACTCAGCAAGCTCTTTTTCATAATTTGCAAAGTCCTTATCATAATCAGCCTTTAAATCAGCATTTTCCTTTTCAACCTTTTCATTGTAGGCTTTTTGATCAGCTAAATTTTTATTGTATTTAGCTTCTTTCTGAGCATTATCACGTTCAATTCGTACATTTTCTAATTTATTTTCAGCTTCCTTCTTAGCATTATCAGCAAGAATAGCATTATTCTCAGCTTCAATACGTTTCACGTCAGCTTCATGTTTATCAACTGCTTTTTCATAAGCCAGCTGTTTAGCTTTGTTTTCTTTTTCAATTTCTTCACGTTCTTTAGTAGTTTTATCTACCCTAGAAGAATAATCAACAGTCACAGTTTTAACATCTTTTTCCTGTTTAGCATAATCAGCTTCAATTTCTTTCTGCTTGCCTGATACTGTATCAGTAGTTGCTACTCCCTTATCTTGAGTAGTACCTACTTCAACTTTTACACCAGCTTCTTTAGCTTCTGCAACAGCTTTATCAAGTTTCTCATGAATAATAGGTACTTCCAATACCATCTTATTTTTAGAAGCATTTACTGATACTTCATCAGCAGATACACTTGATGAAAATACCATTCCCAACATTGCAAGCGCAAGGATAACTCCACACGCACCACCAGCTTTCATTTTACGGATTGAACCGTATACCTTAAATTCTTGTGTCTTTGACATCTTTTTTTCTCCTTTTAAATTAAAAATTTCTTTATATTTTCTTTATATTGTATCAATCTCAATCATTATGTTCCTAAGAAGGAGAACGAGATCGCTTAAATACTTCTAAAATCATACCCATTTACCTGAATAATCAAGTTTATACCCCTGAATCACTTCATTACGAGCATATACTCCATTTGATTTTAAATAATACCATGAACCATAATAAGAATCATAAATCCATTCATTAACAGCCATAGCCCCACTAGACTTCAAATAATATGAACCCTTCCAAGTATTTCTTTCCATATAACCACCAGACTTGAAAGAATACCACAATCCATTGACTTTATACCATTGATTATTTACATACGCTCCACCCTGCTTCATATAAAACCATGAACCATAGTAAGAATCATAAATCCACTCAGCTTCTGCCATCTTACCATCAGATTTCAAATAGTATGAACCTTGCCAAGAACTACGAGCATAAACCCCGTCAGATTTAAGATAATACCATGCTTTATATGAAGAATCATAAATCCACTCATTAGAAGCCATTTTACCATCAGATTTCAAGTAATAAGAACCTTGCCATTTATTAGTCACTCGTTTATCATTGTTATAAAAGAACCACGACCCATTTTCTCTTAACCAGCCATTCTTACTTGAAGAAGGTTTACTTTGATTCTGAGAAGGTTTGCTAGGTTTATTCTTATCCTGATTTTGAGAAGGTTTAGCAGGACTTGTATTTTGCTTATTTTGATTTTCCTTATCTTTCTTAGCCTTTTCTTGTTTCTCCTTTTCTTCTTGAGCCTTTAAACTATCAATCTCTTTACTAATTTTTACATAATCATTATAAGCAACTTGTAACTTGTTATACTTGCTTTTTTCTGCCTGTAACTCCTTTTCTTTCTTAGAAAGACTTGCTATTCTATTGCTATCAGTTGTGTTAGCTGGACTAGAAGTATTAAATCCACTCTTAGTAGCACGAGCCAAATCTTTATCAGATACAGTAATAAAACTAATTCCAAGTCCATCTTTTAGATAGTGAAATGATAGTCCAAGATACTCATTTTTATTAGTTGTCCCATAATTCACACCAGCTATGGATTGAGCATGAAGAAACTCATAACCATTATATAGAAAATCTACAATCGAATAATGGATCATTCTTTTCATTTCAGCTTTTGTCATTTCATTAGAAACACCACTTAAACTAAAATGATTCTCATAATACTGACCACCAAATTCAGATACTTCATCTTCCTTACTAGAAGTAGGCAATCCATATTCTCTAGCTACATCATTGATACCTTTTACATAGTGCCAATCATAAATACTTCTATTCGCTTCACGAATCTTTCTTGAAACTTTATCAGCAAAATCAATAGATGAACTTGCTAACGAAACTTGTGGCATCCCCATTTGACTACGAACTTGATTAAGCAAATCCAAAGCAAAATAATTTAGTTCAACTTCAACTTCTCTTGGAAGATTATTGACATCATACACTTCAACTTGATCTGATTCACTAGGAATGAAATCTCCTAATTGATTATGTAACTTTTTACTTTCTGCTTTAAGAATCTGCTCAGCGTTATCTTTCACTGAATCGCTACTATTATAATTGAAATAATCTCTAAGAGCCTTTGCATACTCAGCGCTTACTTTGATTGTATTCTTTTCTGAATAAGATACATTTAACTGAGCTACTTGCTGTTCTAATTCTTTTATCTTGTTTTCACTTTCCTTCAAAGAATACCAGCGACCACTAGATTCAAAACCACTAGAATCATTTGCCTTATAAAGACTCTCTTTCTGCTTCTCTAGTTGAGCGATTCTTGCTTCTCTTGCAGAATCTGCATGAACTACACTATTGCTAAAAGCAAGTAATGTTACTGTTGAAAGTAACAACATTGAATCTTTAACTTTCATTGTTTACTCCTTAACAAAATCCAAAAAGACTTCTATAAATTCCACAAAACCAATAATTCTAAATATCCATTCTTTTCTCACTTCTATTGTCAATTGACATAAAAGAAAAACTTAAGATGATCTAAAAATTATTTAACAATACATTGTTATAATTCGTTTAAATTTTCCTTATTTTAAAAATGTTTTTTCTTGTAAAAATAACCCACTGCCGTCAACAACATAGACCCAATAACACCCAGAATGCTTTCTGCTGTCCCTGTATTTGGAAGTGTTTTGAGCTTGCCATCTTTGTCAGTAACAGAGATAGTCTTATCTTCGTTAACTGTTCCACCAACTTCTTCTGGAGCCACTACAGAACCATCTGAAAGGACTACGTTTCCGTTTTGGGTGCTAACAATAGACGCACCTGTATTTGTTTCAACGGGCTCTTTAGTTACATCATGGACAACCTGTCCAGTTGATGTAGATGTTGTCCCAGTTTGTGCCTTTCCTTGCTCATTTGCCTCATCAGTTGTTTTTGGCTTTTCAGCTGGCACACCGTCAAGACTTTCAGCGTTATCTTTACCTTGTGGCTTGTCTGAAGGTGCTGACTGATCTGGTGTTGCTGGTTTGTCTGCTGGAACACCGTCAAGACTTTCAGCGTTATCTTTGCCTTGTGGCTTGTCTGAAGGTGCTGACTGATCTGGTGTTGCTGGTTTGTCTGCTGGAACACCATCAAGGCTCTCAGCATTATCCTTGTCCTGTGGAGCACTTGGTGCTGTTGGATCTACTGGAGTAACTGAAGGCTCTGTTGGCTGAACTGCTGGAGCCTCTGTTTCTGTTGAAGTGCTAGGTGCTGTTGGCGTAACAACTTCTGTTGTTGGTGCTGAAGAATCAATTGGTGCAAGTTCGTCTGCTGATACATAACCAGCTTGTGCAAGTGCGATAGTTGAAAGTGCTAGTGTAGCTAATACTTGTTTCTTGTTCATTTTGATTTTTCCTTTTCTTTATTTAGTTTGGCGATTATAACCTTTTCCAGTTAAACGAAGCTCCATTCCTGATGGTGTCTTAACTTTTCGAGCTATAACTTGAGCATCTCTCTTGATAGTGCGAATTTGATCATAAACCTTTTTATAAGGCAAATGAAATTCAACATCCCTTAAAAGACCGTCTACGTATCCTCTAGCCCATTTGACTGCATAGTCTGGCTTCAGAATAAGGTCTGTGCCGTCCTCTAAGCGAGCTGTCGCACCTCCTTGTTTTCCTAAAACTTTTAAGTCCTTTAGGCTGACCGTTATTTCATCTATCATAGATTTCTCCTTGAAGTTGAAAGGCGAAAATTACGCCGTGCTGTGTAAAAACGTATTTTTACATCGGTATTTTATACGCTGGGTTTATAGTCTAGTAACCCTTACTCCTTCAGCTTATGACAGTTGTCATGCTTTTTCGTTCTGTGGCTGGACTAGATATCCTTTTCTAGTTTGCTACTCGCCCCCGTTTCTTTTTTATCCATAGCCACGCTGTATCAGGGCAAGCCTTGTATTCAGTTTTCAAAGGTCTGTAGTTTAATGACTTCTCGGTCAATATAGATTTATCTGTACTAGATTTGGTCCGATTCTGATCCTAACAGGTAGTCAATAGTTACCCCAAAGTATTCTGCTACTTTTTTAGCATTTTCAAGACTTATCTGACTATATCCTGTTTCCCAGTTCGATATGGTGTTACGAAAAACACCTATCTGATCAGCCAAGGCTTGCTGAGACAATCTATACTGCTTTCGTAAGTCTCTGATACGATTTTGTGTTTGTTTCCTCACATCTACTTATCTCCTTCATTATTTGAACTTGATAGTATTTCATCATCCATCAGAGGAGCATTCTTCAGCTCCAGCATGACAAGCCCTATTCCATAAGCTAAGATCAATAATAAAGCCATTGTAACTAGTTTAAACATTTCTATCCTCCTGATATTGTTCCTTATTTTGTCCGATAAGTTATCTTCTTCACCCATCGAGGATTGATAGAAAACGGCGGAGTCGCTGATGGAAAATTCATACTCGCTCCTGTTCCAAATGAACTTGATACCAATTTTTCTAGTTCCTCTAAGTTGAAAGTGACGGAAATACTGTCTACCGTTTTATCAAAATACTCTACAATCATTTCAATCTCTTGAACTGGTTGAGAAGGTTGTAATCTGTACAATCCCATGAAATCAATCCTCTTTCTGTTGCCATGATGAGAAAATTTGGCTGAGTTTCTCAGCTCTTTCTTTTTTCGGTAAATCAAAAACAGCTTTAGGAACCATGTAGATTTTCTCCTTCGGGCTACGACCTATCGTTAGCACTTTACCATCAATTGGTCTAAATTCATCTTTTAACATGTTTCAACTCCTTTAGACAATTCTGATAAATAGCTATTGAGTTTCGTCTCCGACAGTTTATCTGGATAATAGTATGCAATCAGACTAGGGCACTCATCAGGGAATTTTCTAGCGTGCTCACTTTGTCCTGATAGCTCCAGGAAACCATGTTCTTTTTCAATAAGCAGAGCCATTTTCCAGAAGCGAATCATCATTTTGTAGAAGTAGGCTGGGACATTCTGGATTGGTTTTTCTTCAGCCTCTCCTGTTTTAATTTTGAAAATCAATTTATCAAGCTCACGTTCAAGATCTTGCAGCCAAACCTCTCCATAAATTTCCTGATTAGCTAAGAGGTTGTTGTAATTCTTCTCAACTTGACGTTTCGATTGATAGATTTTATTTTCAAGAATTTTTGCATCTTTTCCAAACAAACTGAGTTTCTGAACTAGAGTAGGAGAAAGGAAACCATGTTGCCCCATTTTAAATGCTTCAGAGATTGATAAATCAGATAAAGATGACTCGCAATCGTATCGATTAGTATCGTTAGATAATTCAGTCTCGTTATTCTCAGTATCATTAGCGTGTCGTTTCGAAATTTTTTGACATGTCGTTCTAACATTTCCTTGATTTTTTTGGAAGTGTCGTTTTGACATTTCCGCCGTTGCCGATGGGTTGGAGTGAATTTCTTCAGCAGGGAGAACTTGATAGTCAATATTGCCCAAGTACAGTAGATTAGGCTTATTCAAACCTTGTCGAACCTCTTCTAAGAGGCCATATTCCTGGAGCTCTTTTTTTAGTTTAATAACTTTTTTATTACCATAGCCTAAAATTTCTTGAAGTTCAGTAATTGTATAAATCAGATAGACATCTCCATTTTTATCAATCCAGTTATTTCTAAGAGATAGTTCAAAACGGTCTTTCAAGATAGCGTATGTGAATTTAGCATCTGTACTCATCGGTTTATAAAGTGGTGATTCAACAAATATTTTTGGTATTCTATAAAATCTTTCACTTGATTGAACTTGTCTTGCAGAAATTCGCTTCATACTAAACACCTACTTTCAACAAAAACTGACCAGTGTCAGAAAACTGAAATAAACCAAGTTCCTCTAGCTCTTTCAAAATTAAATGTGCTCTCGTTCTTGTCAAATTTTGTGACTTCATAATTTCTTTCAATACTAGGTCACGTGATTGTTGCGCTTGTCTTGTCATTGGGTTATCCTTTCTTATCACCAGCTAATGGCGATTTATTCACAGCTATATCATAATGTATAATGAGAAATTCTATTTTAAAGGGACAATCAATAAATTATCGAACTATTTCCTTTATCTGTTTGATAATATCTCTTTCCTTTTTATCAAGTTCTATGTATTCCTGTAGGAGTTTTGACTTTTTTTCACTGATAAAAGAAAGTTCTTTAACTAACTCTATCGATATTGTTGCGTTTGGTTTATTAGCCGTAAAGTTCTCTTCATAACCGAGAAGATATGGGATAGACACCCCGAAGTATTCTGCAAGGATTTTTGCATTTTTCTTCTTAGGTGTTCTAATTCCTTGATTATACCCCGACAACGTAGGATAAGCTATTCCAGTTGCCTCACTTATCTCCTTCAGGGATATCCCCCTATCTCTAACAAGTGTTTGAAATGGAGTCATATTTTTGCTTCCATCAGTACCAGAATCATCATCTAGGCCTAGTAAATATGAAAGTGTTACTCCAAAATATTCTGATAAAATCTGAGCATTTTCTAAACTAAGATTTGTTTTTCCATTTTCGTATTTTCCGTACTGAGACTGGTTAGTATTCAAAACTTTTGCCAAGTCAGCTTGAGTCAGTTCTTTTTCTCTTCTTAGTTTTTTAAGCCTATTAGACATCTGGATTCCTCATTCTGTAGTATTTATTGAATAACCTCCAAGCTTTAAACGGGTTTTGTCTAGAATGATTTTCAAAAAATACGACATGATAACAACCTTTATTCAAGACTTTCTCAAGATCATTTTTCGATACAGATAAACCGAAATCTTCACGATCACTAAGACTAAGTAAAAAATACTTTCCCCATCGTTTTTTTACTGGGACACTCCTAAACATCAGTTCATTAAGTTCTAATGACTCTTTTGAATAATCAAAGCTATAAATATAGCATGCCACCAATACTTTCTTGCTAAACATTCCTTATTTCCTTCCTACACATATCCCATCAATTCTGGATTATCTGACATTTTTTCTCCTTTCTTTAATTTTTGCAACGAAAAAAGAGAGCGATTTTCTCGCCCTCTCAGGTTATATGATATTTAATTTTTCACTTTCCCAAAACTCTAGACACTTAGAACTATTTTTTTATTTAACGTAAACAACTCCAAGTTTACCAAAAGCGACTTCTCCACGGATAATCAAGGTTTTGTTTGTTGGTGCTACAGGAGCGTCTGCCTTAGCTGCACCAAAGGATGTTTCTACTTTCAAATCGACACGCCAGTGTTGTGGAACATAGACGGTTGCATTCCCGAAAGCCACTTCAATATTTAAAGTCGCAAAATCACCTAACATCTCTGCATTATCATAGTAGATTTTAGCATCCCCAAAAGCGACTTCCACTTGGTCATCTACGAGATCTTGATCCTGTTTATAGAAGGTCCCGCTACCAAAAGCGACTTCCTTATCCGTGACGACTGTTTTTTTCCCATTGTACCACCATTTTTTTTCATTCCAGAACTTACTTGAGTGAGTAAGATAACCGACACCTAGAACTGCTAAGATACTAGCCCAAAACAAAGACTGGTTTGGAATAGGAAAAATGTTATAAAAATGATTCGCAATCATTAAGGCTACTAGAGCGGTAAAAACTGCTGATGTTAGATGACGACGAAGCAAAGCTTCAACTGATTGGTAAGCAAAAAAAACAATACCTAGTAAAGGCCATATCTTGCCATCCAAAGAAGGAATTCCAAAATTCCCTTGCAGCAAGATCCAAGCTGCTAAAACCAATAAAACAATACCAAATGCTTTCTTTTTCATCTTTTTTACCTCATGTTTCTTAGATTTTCTTTTAGGAGGGATTGGTAATGCCGTGAGACATGAACCTCCTTGTGCGTCTGATAAAAGGAAATGGTCCCCGTTCCTGAAAAGGACTTGTCCACTGAGTAAATCTGACGGATGTTTGCGATCGTTGACTTGGAAACTCGACTAAAATAGCGAGGCAAGATAGACTCCAACTCATAAAGTTTGAGACGAACTTCATAGGCTTCCTTCTGGTTATGAGCGTAGATCTTGCTCCCTTCTGTTTCAAAGAAGAGAATTTCTGACAGGTCTAGATAATATTCACCTGTCCCCTTGTAAAAAGTCAACCTCGGAGCCTTTGACTCTTGCAAAAGTCGTTGCAAGTCTGCAATTTCATCTGTCAAAGTGGGGGTCTTGATGACAATTTCAGTCTCCTCTAAATTGCCGTCAATCTCAATTCGTAACTTCATCACATCTCCTTTCTGACTCTACTATATCAAAGCTAAGTTAGGAATACAAGGGCAAAAAAGCAAGTGGTCATTTTGAAGCAGTAAGTGGTTGTAGGACTAGCTTAACTTACATGTCAAAATAAGAAGAAAAGGAGCCCCCACATGAGACCACAAGCATAGCCAACCAAGACATCCTTGGGATAATGAACACCACCTAGTACTCGGACCAAGGCTAAGAGTCCTGAGCAAATAAGAAAGATCATTCCGATCAAAGTCCAAGCATGGAAACAGGCCATGGAGATGATAGTTGCTGAAAAGACATGGCGACTAGGCATCGACTGTCCCGAACTATCTTTTTCAAGCAGGGGACGGATATCCCAAGTTTCGTAGGGACGCGGATGATTGATTTTCTTACGAAAAAGGGACAAGATCACAAAACCTGTAGCGGGGACAAGCAAATAGACCACAACTTGCTTCCCAAGTCCTAGCTGCAGATAAGTAGTGACTAGCAAGGTCAAATAGACCAGAGGCATGGCGACTGTCATCAAACGATTGAAACTGCGTAACAGAAATAGAAGGGTGGGATGGCTGGTGAGCCTAGAGCTGATATTTCGATACCATTCTTGATAATTTTTCATTTATACTTCTCATTCATTACTTTGTTTTCGTCTACAGGTGAGACGTTTGTCTTCTAGTATAGTGCAGAAAAAGAAGGCCGTCAAGCCTTCTTTTGATTTATTCTTCTGCTTCGTCTTCTGTAAACTGACTATTATAGAGATCCGCATAGAAACCACCTTGAGCCATGAGTTCTTCATGATTGCCTTGTTCGATGATATTTCCATCTTTCATGACCAAGATCAAGTCTGCATTTCGGATGGTTGACAAGCGGTGGGCGATGACAAAGGAAGTTCGACCTTCCATCAAACGGTCCATGGCTTTTTGAATCAACTCCTCTGTACGTGTGTCGACTGAGGATGTCGCTTCATCCAAAATCAAGAGTGGTGCATCTTTGATAAGGGCACGAGCAATGGTTAAGAGCTGTCTCTGTCCGACTGACAAGGTCACTGTATCATCTAAAATAGTATCGTATCCATCTGGTAGGGTCATGATAAAGTGGTGGATTCCTACTGCTTTTGCTGCTTCAATCATTCGTTCATCACTAATCCCTGTTTGGTTGTAGATGAGATTATCACGAATGGTTCCTTCAAAGAGCCAAGTATCCTGCAAGACCATTGAAAAGGCATCGTGCACTTCAGAGCGCTTCATGTCCTTGGTATCCACACCATCAATGCGGATACTTCCCTTATCTAGCTCATAGAACTTCATCAAAAGATTGACAATGGTTGTCTTCCCAGCCCCAGTCGGTCCAACGATTGCGACCTTTTGACCTGCATGAGCTGTCGCAGAAAAATCATGGATGATGGTGCGCTCTGGTGTATAGCCAAAGGACACGTGATCAAAGACTACTTCCCCTTTCATGTCGCTCAATTGTCTCTCCTTATGAGATTCATCCTGCATCTCAGCTTCAGCTAGAAATTCTAATACACGAGTCATGGCTGTACTCGCTTGTTGCAGGCTCGTAATCCCTTGGGCAATCTGTGACAGAGGTTGGGAGAAGGTCCGTACGTAAACCATAAAGGCTACGATAATCCCTATAGTGATATGCCCTTCTAACGCCAGCGCGGCCCCAACGATGATGACTAAGACATAACTAAAGTTCCCAACAAAGAACATGGCTGGCATCATGATACCAGAGATAAATTGAGATTTCCAGATACTGTCATGCAAGTCTTGGTTTAACCCTGCAAATCTCGCTTTGGAGGTGTCCACTGCGTTGTAGCTGGTCACTACATTATGGCCAGAGTACATCTCTTCCACATAACCATTGACGGCTGCTAGATTATTTTGTTGGGCTTTAAAATAACCCTGTGACTTGGCCATGATTAC
Source organism: Streptococcus oralis (assembly GCF_001588645.1). Taxonomy (GTDB): domain Bacteria; phylum Bacillota; class Bacilli; order Lactobacillales; family Streptococcaceae; genus Streptococcus; species Streptococcus oralis_AB. The sequence continues at coordinate 68,812 of NZ_LAYF01000004.1, forward strand.
GGAAACCGCCGCAAAACCAACAAGCGTAGAGACCACTGTTACGAGAGCTAAAATCCAGTTCATCCCAAACATGGTCACCAAGACAGCAATCAACAAGAAACTAGCTGAAAGAACTGTCCCTAGACTTTGGTTGAGAGATTGCGCTGCTGTATCCACATCATTGGTCACGCGCGAAAGGGTGTCTCCTTGTGAATGACGGTCAAAATAGCCAAGTGGCAAACGATTGATTTTTTCAGCGATAGCCGTCCGCAAGCGTTTTGAAAAATGTTGGATACTCGTTGAAAATATATAGGCCTGTGTATAATTAAGGATAGCTCCAAACACATATAGGACAACCAAAAATCCAGCAATGTTTGACACAGCTACCAAGTCGATTTCTGTAGCCAAGCCATCTGAAATCAAGTTAGTAATTTCTTTAATCTTAGTTGGACCATAAACGGTAATGATGCTTGAAATGACTGCAGCCACAACTGCTATTAGGAGAGGAAGTTGGAGGCCTGCCATATAAGGTTTGCACTGTTTCCAGACCGAAACTTTTTTATTTTCCATGTTCCAATTCCTCCTTCGATAGTTGTGAGTAGGCAATTTCTTGGTAGACTTCGTTGGTTGCAAGAAGTTCCTTGTGGGTGCCTTGTCCCACGACTTTACCTTGATCCAAAACTAAGATCAGGTCGGCGTCCATAATGGTAGAAATCCGTTGCGCTACGATGAGCTTGGTCATGGATTTTGTTTTCTCAGCTAGCTCTTGGCGAAGGACACGATCTGTCTTGTAGTCCAAGGCTGAGAAGGAATCATCAAAGATGAGAATCTCTGGTTTACGAGCCAAGGCACGCGCAATGGCTAAACGCTGTCTTTGACCTCCTGAGAAGTTGGTTCCGCCTTGAGCCACTTCTGATGCAAGACCTGCTTCCTTGTCTTCGATGAAGCTTTTAGACTGGGCCAATTCCAAGGATTGCCACATAGCAGCTTCGCTTAGAGGAGTTTCTTTGCTCTTACCAAAGTCCAAGTTCCCCTTGACATCTCCTGAGAAGAGGACTGCTTTTTGAGGGATATAGCCGACCTTATTGCGCAAATCTTCCAAATCGTAATCTTGCACATTAACTCCGTCCACTAGGATTTGTCCATCTGAAACGTCGTAAAAACGTGGCAAGAGGTTGACAAGCGTAGACTTACCTGATCCAGTCGATCCGATGAAGGCTACGGTTTGACCCGCTTCTGCTTTGAAAGTGACATGTTCCACGACTGCTTCTGAGTTTTTAGAGTAGCGGAAGGTTACATCGCGGAATTCCACTTGTCCTTGAACTGAAGGATCCGCTGTCTGTGTATGACTAGGATTTTCAATAGAAGAATGCAGATCCAATACTTGATTGATACGTCCTGCCGAAACCAAGGTACGAGGAAGAACAATAAAGAGTGCTCCCATGAGAAGGAATCCCATCACGACCTGCATAGCATAGGACATGAAGACCACCATATCACTAAAGAGTGGCAGACGTTCTGCCAAACTTGCATCGTTGATAATGTAGGCACCAATCCAGTAAATAGCTAAACTTAGTCCACTGGAAATCGCCATCATAATCGGGTTCATAATGGCCATCAATCGATTGACAAAGAGATTGAGACGTGTTACCTCATCGTTGGCTGCTTCAAATTTCTTATCTTGGTAATCTTCCGCATTGTATGCGCGAACAACTCGAATCCCAGTCAAACTTTCACGAGTGATACTATTGAGTTTATCTGTTAATTTTTGGATGACCGATTGTTTTGGAAAGGCCAGAGTCATGAGAACAGTTGTCATCAAGACATTGACAATAACAGCCACAAGGACCGCCCAGAGCCAGTATTCCGATTTTCCAAGGATTTTTCCAATGGCCCAGATAGCCATAATTGGCCCACGAGTAACCACTTGCAAGCCCATGGTAAAGAGCATCTGTACCTGGGTAATATCATTGGTCGTCCGAGTCAAGAGACTTGGGATTGAAAAGCGCTTGATCTCTGTCTGCGAAAAATCTAAAACACGATGAAATACGTCTCTACGTAGATGGGTTGTATAGGATGCTGCAACGCGAGCGGCAAAGAAACCAACCATAACAGATGAAAAGAAAGCCAATAAAGACAAACCAATCATCTTCGCAGCTGGTGACCAAAGTTCACCCAACTGCGTTCCAGACGTTCCCAGTAATTCTGTAATTTGCGAAATATAAGTCGGCACCTCTAACTCGAGATAGACCGAGAAACAAGTGAACAGAATCGTAAGGATGATCATTCCCCACTCTTTTCCTGTAATACGTTTAGCGAGTTTCTTCATTCTCTCCTCCTATCTTCTCAACATTTGCTTGCAATTGTCCGAGTACCTTTTCAAAGATTGCCAAGTCTGACTTTGAAACACCCTCTAGCAGACTCTGATCGATCCGATCAAAAAATGCCTTAACTTTTTGCATCTGCGAACGCGATTTCTCCGTCAGGCGAACAAATTTTGCCCGCTTATCGCTCGGGCTCGCCTCTAACTCAACCAAACCATTTTGTACCATGCGCTTGACTAGATTACTCGCCACAGATTTGGTAATATTGAGTTCCTGCTCGATATCCTTAATCAAGACCAGTTCCTCTTTTTGTTCACAATGATCTAAAAAACGCAGAACCTGCCCTTGCGGTCCACCCATAAATTCAATGCCACATCGCTTGGCTTCTTTCTGTACCATCAGATGAACCTGGTGTCCAAAACGTTTGAACATTAACATCGGCTTGTCCATGATTGCTCCTTTCTCACGATAAATATAGTTCTCACAAGAACTATTTAAGTTTCCATGAGAACTATTTTATCATTTTCAGAAAAGATGTCAAGAAAAAAGTTTCCAAGAGAACTATTTTAGTTTAAATTGACATTAGGCAATATTTTTTCTATAATAAGCACTAACTACTGTGGATAGAAATCCATTCACTCGATGAAGGGAGAAAACTTTCAAATGAAACCAGAAGAACAAAGAGTTTTAGGAATCTTGGCAACCATTTTTGGAGCCATCGCACTTTTAGGGTCCTGGATCCCATTTATTAACTATCTATCATTTTTCATCGCCATCGTCGCATTTATCTTGGGGATTATCGGCCTTATCGTCAACCTCAAAAAACGAAAAACAATGTCCATTATTGGAACAGCTCTGTCAATTGCTTCTATTGTACTTTTCTTTACGACCCAAATACTGTACGCTAATATCTACAAAGATTTTGCCAGGGAGTTTAACCGTTCCTATAGAGAGGCAAGTGCCTCAATGGAGCGCGAAGAAGAAAGCGACTTGACAGATGATAGCGCCTATTCCATCCCAGAGGAGGAAGAAGACGATAACTTCACCTGGACCCAGGAACAGTTCGACGCCTTAATCGAAGGTGACCTTGACAACAAAGGAAAAGGTGGTACCAACTACAAGGATATTATCAAAAAACACGGACTACCAGACTCCGAATTTGATTCTACTATTGGAGGCTACAATACGAGAAAAATCACCTATATCTCTATTGGTGACAAGAACAAGACTATTACCTTAACTTTTGCAAAACAAGACAATGGACAGCTCTTGCTCGTCCAAAAACATGCAGTCGGTCTAGGTCTAGAAAAAAGCAAGAAACAAAACGATTCTGAAACCAGAGTTTAAGTTCAAATATCAAAAAAAACGAACAGCTAGTAAAACTGTTCGTTTTTCTATTAGAATCCATCTACGTTTGTGTAGATCTTTTGTACATCTTCGTCGTCCTCAAGAACACTGTAAAGTTTTTCAAAGGTTTCAAGGTCTTCACCTGACAATTCCACTTCTGACTGAGGAATCATTTCCAATTCAGTCACTTGGAATTCTTCAATCCCAGACTCACGAAGGGCAACGATAGCCTTGTGAAGGTCTGTTGGAGCTGTATAAACCGTGATTGTTCCTTCTTCTGCTTCTACATCGTCCACATCCACATCTGCTTCGAGCAATTGCTCAAAGACTGCATCAGCGTCCTCACCCGCAAATACGATCACACCCTTGTTATCAAAAAGGTAAGAAACCGAACCTGAAGCACCCATGTTTCCGCCGTTTTTACCAAAAGCAGCACGGACATTGGCTGCCGTACGGTTGACGTTTGAAGTCAAGGTATCCACAATCAACATAGAACCATTTGGTCCAAAACCTTCGTAACGTCCTTCTGTAAAGGTTTCGTCTGTGTTTCCTTTGGCTTTATCAATCGCTTTATCGATAACGTGTTTTGGCACTTGGGCTTGTTTCGCACGATCGATAACGAATTTCAAAGCAGTGTTTGATTCCGGGTCTGGATCCCCTTTTTTAGCTGCTACATAGATTTCTACACCAAATTTTGCATATACTTTAGAGTTAGCTCCATCTTTAGCCGTTTTCTTGGCTACGATATTGGCCCATTTACGTCCCATTAGGAATCTCCTTTTTTCACATTTTAATCTTTCTTATTATAACACAAGTTTTTTCGATTTTCACTAGAGGAAATGGATTTTATTCCGCAAATCCAGCTAGGATTGTCCTTTGGCTGCCAAGATTGCCTTGCCTTCTTTTATCAGGGGATGGCGGAAAAGTGAGAAGTACAGTTGAGTGGTCATGGCAACCCAGATAAGGGGTTCGCAAAGGATAACTCCCCTATACCCTGCCCAAGGGATAATCAAAACCACAAAAACGATTTTCCCGATTAGTTCTATAAAACTGGAAACGAGAGGAAGGACTTTCTGCCCCAATCCCTGCAAGCAATTCCGATAAATCAGCAAAAGGCTCAAAATCGGATAAAAGACTGAACTGATTTGCAGGTAAAGACTACCATTTTCTACCAAGTAGGTATCTGTCGAACTGGCCAAGAAAGAAACCAAGCTAGGACTGGCAAAAAAGAGGAAAATACAAATAAAACCTGCCCAGGACATGCTCAGGCGACTGCCAATACCAAGACCTTGAACTATGCGATCTGGGCGCTTAGCCCCGAGATTTTGAGAGGCAAAGGTCGTCATAGCAGAAGAAATAGCCGTCATCGGAAGCAGAGCAAAGGCCATAATGCGACGCGCCGCCGTCTGGGCGCTAATAATCACAGCTCCAAAGGTATTGACTGAAGACTGTAAAATCACACTACCAATGGACACAATCGAACTCATCAGACCCATAGCCAAACCTTGCTCCAAGAGATCCGCATACAAGGCCTTGTTCCATTTAAAATGCTTGAGTTGAGGAAGCAGTTCTGGAACACTCTTACGGATATAGAAAAAGCAAAGAACCGCTGACAAGCCTTGCGAGATAATGGTAGCAAGGCCCGCAGATTGAACTCCCAGATGCAATTGCGTAATAAAATACAAATCTAGCACCACATTAACCAAGGCAGAAAAAATCAGAAAGCCAAGAGCTGCTAGACTATCACCAATAGACCGCAACAAGCCTGCAAAGAGATTATAGGCAAAGCTGACACCTACACAAGTCACAATCATAGAAATATATTGATAGGATTGAGGAAGGATTTCTGCCGGGGTATCTAAATATTGCAGGAGTGGATACAGACCGACAAATCCCATCAGCATGACCACAATGCTCAAAAGAGCACCTAAAATCCAAGTTGCTGCTACTGCTTCTTTAATTTTAGTAAAATTACGAGCCCCATAATAGCGGGCAATGACGATCCCCATGCCATTGCCAACACCAAGCGTAAAGCCTATAATCAAGTCAAAAATGGCCGTTGTCGCTCCTACTGCAGCCAAGGAATCTTGACCAAGAAATCGCCCAACAATCAAGACGTCAGCTGTATTATAGAGCTGTTGGAAAATATTAGACAGCAAGATGGGAAAGGCAAAGCTTAACAGCGCAGGAAGAATAGGACCATGTATCAAGTCCACGGATCGTTTCTTATTCATAAAGCTATTATATCAGCTTTCTAATGGAGCGACAAGGCTCTGTCACTAAGTTTGCAATCAATTGCTTACAGAGAGACAATTTGCTATAATCAAGAAAAGGAGGTCATTTATGAGTTTGACCAGTCAATTAATTACCGATGTATTTCCTGATCTGGATAAGGTTGAAAAGCTAAACAAGGAAGCATTCCCCGAGGAAGAACGAGTTCCTCTGTCAGAGTTTTTACGCTATCAAGACCGAGAAGATGCTCACTTTTTTGCCTTTTATAACCAAGAAGAGTTTGTCGGCTTTGCTTTTGCCATCTCCAATCCAAAGGCCTTCTATATCAGTTTTTTTGCCATCATGCCCCACTTGAGAAGCCACGGATATGGAAAAGAAATCATCGAAAAGCTGACTGATTTTTACCAGCGAACCATGTTATTGGAAGTCGAGCGATTGGACGAAGAATGCGATAACTTGGAGCAGAGAAAGGCCCGCATGGATTTCTATCGCCAAAATGGTTTCAAAACAGCCAACGCTTTTCTAGAGTACGATGGTTTGAGTTTTGAAATTCTCTACCGAGGCGACTATTTTGACGAAGAGGCCTATCGCGACATCTTCCAAAAGTTACAAAATGAACATTATTTCGACTTTCATATAGAGTATCGTCGTTTTAGTGACCATTAAACAAGATTTATCCATCTGGTGAAGAACCTCTCTTTTTCGATAGAAGCTACATATAAAAATGCATGTAATCTACGATTACATGCATTTTTTATTTTCAACTGATCAGAATAAACTTTTATTCTCTCTATGGCTTAAGCTTCTGCATTGCCTTCTGGAAGAAGGAAGTAGAGAACAGCATAAGCTAAGATTCCAGAACCACCAAGTAGAGTGAAGATGATCCAAAGTGCACGAACAAGTGTGTGGTCCATGTTAAAGTAGTCACCGATACCTGCACAAACACCAGCAATCTTTTTGTCTTGTACGTTACGAACAAGGCGTTTTTCCATTATAGTAGTCTCCTTTTTATAGAATGATTTAATTTTATCATCAAATTAAAAAAATTGCAACAGTTTTTTTAATTTTTTTGATTAAATACTCTTTTATTACGCTTTTGAAGCTTATGGAGACTTAATAATTAAACATAAAAAGCAGAGAAAGACTTCTCCGCTTTTATTTTTAATCTTCAATTTCGATTTCAAGTCCGTCGCCTAGGTCAAGCGTTACTTCTTGGTTAGGTGCTAGATCTTCTGCAACAGAGATAGGAGCTGTCCCTTCTTCATCCTCAATCAAGCCATATTGAACACGGACTTGGTGGTCAATGGCATCAAAGATTTCTGGGTGATCCGCCAAGTATTTCTTAGCATTTTCAGATCCTTGTCCGATTTTTTCACCCTTGTAAGAGTACCATGCTCCCGCTTTTTGGATGATATCGAGATCACTTGCGATCTTCAAGAGCTCACCAGTTTTAGAAATCCCTTCTCCGTACATTATTTCAACAAAGGCTTCCTTAAATGGTGGAGCCACCTTGTTTTTCACGACCTTGATCTTGGTTTCCTTACCGACATTGGTATCTTTTTGGTCACCAGTTCCCTTGATTTGCGTACTTCCACGAACATCCAAACGGACTGAAGCGTAGAATTTCAAAGCACGCCCACCAGGTGTTGTTTCTGGATTTCCAAACATAACCCCAACTTTTTCACGCAACTGGTTGATAAAGATGGCAATTGTTTTGGTTTTATTGATAGAAGCACCAAGTTTACGCATGGCCTGGCTCATCATACGAGCTTGCAAACCAACGTGGCTGTCTCCAATATCTCCATCAATTTCTGCACGAGGTACAAGGGCCGCAACTGAGTCAATAACAACAAGGTCAACTGCACCTGAGTCAATCAATTTTCCAGCAATTTCAAGACCTTGCTCTCCTGAGTCTGGTTGTGACAAGAGCAATTCATCAATGTTCACACCAAGGGCTGCAGCATAGGCTGGGTCAAGAGCATGTTCCGCATCGATAAAGGCTGCAATACCACCTTCTTTCTGTGCTTGCGCAACAGCGTGAAGGGCAACCGTTGTCTTACCAGATGATTCTGGTCCATAGATTTCGATGATACGTCCTTTAGGATAACCACCTGAACCAAGAGCAATGTCCAGAGCCAATGAGCCTGAGCTCATCACTTGAACTTTTTGCTCCGCGCGCTCACCCAAGCGCATGATTGAGCCTTTACCAAAGTCTTTCTCAATCAATTTAAGAGCATCGTTCAATGCTTTTTCACGGTCAGCTCCAAATTTTTTCCCAATTTCATCTAATTTTTTTGTTGGTTTTTTCGCCATTTTGTTCTCCTATATTCTACTGGTCCTTAGACCTATCTTTCATTATACCAAAATTTAGTCACTTAATAAAGCCTTGCGAACTAGGTTAAAGGCATGCATGACCGCAATATGTCGAACATCTGCTCGACTCCGTCCTGCTATATTGGCCTTGATCACCTCTGTCCCTTTTGCATGTGTCAGTCCAATAAAAACTGTACCAGCTGGATGCCCCTCTAGGCTATCTGGCCCTGCCACACCCGTCAAACTAACTCCGTAGTCAGACTGAGTCTTGATCCGTGCCTGCTCTGCCATTTTTCGAGCCGTAAACTCAGAAACAACCCCGTGTTCTTTTAGCTCTTGCTCGGAAATATCCAACATCTTAGACTTTTCTTCTAGGCTGTAAGTGACAAAACCGCCATTAAAGATTGCTGAAACGCCCGAAAAGTCTGCTAATGTCGCTTGAAAGAGACCTGCCGTCAAGCTTTCTGCTGCAGTAATGCTTTTCTGTCTCTTCTTTAGTTCTTCTACAACAACACTTGCGAGGCTGGTTTCTTCCCCATATCCATAACAGATGTCTCGTAGAGAAATTCCCTCGAAAGTTTGGCGACTCAAGATTTGATTTTCTAAGATATCCAGTGCTTGATCAGCCTTTTCTTGACTGACTGCTTTTGTAGACAAGCGTAAGGTCACTTCTCCCGTCTTGGCATAAGGCGCCAAAGTCGGATCTGTTTGATGGTCAATCAAATCCGCCAAAATGGTCACCAACTGACTCTCACCAATTCCAAAGAAACGGAGCACTCGGGAATACAGTTTGGTACCTGTCATCAGCTTGGGCAAGAGTTGATTTAAGACCATAGGTTTCAACTCACTTGGCGGTCCTGGAAGGACCACGTAGGTTACGTCATCCACTTCCGACACCCCTCCTACTGCTAAACCTGTCTCATTTGGCAGTGGAGTTGCCCCTTCTACAATTTGGGCTTGACGCTCATTATTCGGTGTCCGAGCATAGTCAGGTCTATGAGCAAAGAAAATATCCAGCTTCTCTTGCGCTTGAGGGTCAAACACTAGATCTTTTCCTAAAAATCTTGCCAGAGTTTGTTTGGTCAAATCATCCTCAGTTGGTCCCAAGCCTCCTGTCAAAATCACAAGATTGCTACGTTGACTCGCAATCTCAAGCAAGGACAAAAGACGAGCTTCATTATCTCCAACAGCTGTTTGGAAGTAGACGTCTACCCCAATTTCGGCTAGTTTCTCTGATAAAAACTGAGCATTGGTATTGACAATCTGCCCTGTTAAAATTTCTGTTCCGACAGCAATAATTTCTGCTTTCATGTTTCCTCCTACTTATCTATTCGAATTTTTTTGAAAAAATCGCAGGAAATTTCCCACGATTTGATTCTTTTCTTATTCTGCTTCTTCGTTTGAAGCGTTAGTACTGGTTGAAGGTGCTGTCCGACCAAAGGCTGTTTCGTACAGTACCGCATTGGTTTCCAATTCTGTCACTGGCTCTTTACCTAGTGAACGACGCAAGAGATTTTGCATCTCGAGCATATGTTCTGAAGTGACAATCTGATAAGAAATTCCCTGTAGCTCAGCATCTTCCCCACGCAATTGATGCGTTTCGATATTCTTGAAAGAATCTTGATAGCCAAGCAATTGTGGAATGCTCTTAGCTGACAAGTCCACATTGGTCTGCATGTTATCACTCAAAGCTTTGAGGATGCCTTGATAATGACTCACACTGTTTAGGCTCAAAACCTTCTCAACGATTTTTTGAATGACTTCACGTTGACGTTTTTGACGACCATAGTCTCCCTCTGGGTCTTGGTAACGCATCCGTGAATACACCAGAGCTTCCTCACCATTCAAAGTTTGTTCTCCAACACCGATAGAAATCTTATTAAACTCTTCTTGGTCAGCAATCGAAATTGGGAAACCGAGTGTATTGTTGACGGTAATTCCACCAACCGCATCCACCAATTGTTGAAGCCCCTGCATGTTAACCATCACATAGCGGTCAATGTGGATATTCATCATCTTTTGAATAGTAGAAATTGCAAGTTCCGCACCACCATTAGCATAGGCCGCATTGAGTTTAGCTTCCTGAACTTGACCGTTTCCAGTCTCAATCTTGGTCAAAATATCCCGTTCCAAACTCATCATTGTGGTTTTCTTTGTTTTGGGATTAACCGTCAGGAGAATCATAGAATCACTATTTCCCGCCCACGGATCTGTACGTTCCACATTTCCCGTATCTACCCCCATCAAGAGGATGGTCAGAGGCTCCGTCGCTTCGATAACGTTGGTTTCTTCCCCGATTTTTTTGTAAGTCTTTTTACTAAGGGTTTCTGTTCCCTGTTGGTAGATGGTATAGCCATAAACCGCTACACCTAAAACTGTTACTGCTAGGAAACCTAGCACCATTCCAATTAATTTTTTAATCATCTCGTTATTCATTTATCAGCTTGCCCATAAGACAAACATCTAAAAATATCCCTTCTGCTAAATAGGCTCCTCTTTCTTGTAAGCCTTCTGTGATAAATCCCATTTTTGAATAGAGGTGAATCGCAGCCTCGTTTCGTTTTTGTACACTAAGTTGCAAACGACGCAATACACCACTGGCTTTAGCCCACTCGATGCCTTCTTCTAGAAGTATAGTTGCCAAGCCTTGGTTCCAGAATTTCCTGCGAACTGCTAGAAAAACATCACCGATATGTCGAACTCTTAAATGTTGGTCCGCTGTGATATTTAAGACTCCTGCAATCTCATCATTCAGTAAGGCGAGGAGAGTAATTTGATTCTCTGATGCAGCTTGTTTTTCGATAAAAAGAGCCATTTCAGAAGCTGTCATCATAATACCATTTTCATCCAAGCTGGTAAAATCTGTCTCTTGACCGACACAATCTAAAAATGCAATTAAGGCTGTAGCATCTGAAATCTCTGCCTCACGAATACACAACTCATACTCCATCTTGAAGCTCCTTGATGAGTTGTTCAGCCCGAGAGCCATGAGCTGTAAAATGAAGACAACGACCATCAGCTTCTTTCAAAATTTCCAACTCCAAGTAAGAATCTGGTAAATCTTCACCCAAAAGATGCCCCCACTCAATAACAGTCACACCGCCACCAAAGAGAAACTCATCCAAGTCAATAGAATCAGCATCACCTTCGATACGGTAGACATCCAAGTGGTAAAGTGGCCAACGCCCTTCGTACTCTCTGACAATGGTATAGGTTGGACTTTTAATCATCTGACGGATATCCAAGCCCTTGGCAAGGCCTTTTGTAAAGGTTGTTTTACCCGCACCCAACTCTCCAGTCAAGATCAGAACATCGTCTTTTTGAAGCAAATGGCCTAATCTTTCTCCGAGAGCTAGAAGCTCTTCTTCATTTTTTGTGTGCATGCTACTATTATACCAAAAAGTTTTCTTTTGTGTGAATTTTCTTTATAGACTTACTATAACAATTTTGAAAAATTCTCCTCTACTTAAAAGAATACAACTATTGAAAAAACAAACAAGATATCCCGAATCAGGTGTCCATAAAAGGAGATTTCCCTTTGGATACATTTGGGAAAAAGGAAACGTGCACATAGAAAACCGACACTGATATAAAGGAAAATCGAGGAAATCACTAAGGGATTCCTCAAGAAAACCATCGTAGCTAGAACGGAAATGACGACTGTTTTCTTTTTATTTAGGCGATTTTCTATATCGCGAAAAATTTTATCAAAAGGTAAGAAAATCAATAGATCTACTCCTAGCAAGAAAAAGAAGGAGGGTAAAAAGAGGTCAACCAATTCCTGCTGCAATTTGCTAGTGGTTTGGATGCTTTCTGAGAGAACCAGACAGGTCGCCAGAAGATTGACTACTAAAAGGAGGCAATAAACCAGACTCACTTTCTTTCGAACATGTAAAATACTATGCCTAGACTGGTCTGCTGTATGGAAATAATTAATCCCAGCACACAGAACAGAAATTCCTACTATCAAAATCAAAAAATAAGCATTGCTCTGTTTTAAAGATAAAAAGGATTCTTTCCATAATAGACAACTACTAAAACTAATCTGGATGACTGCAATCAACAACAATAGGCGAATTGATTTTACCATTTCTTTTCCCTCCCTATATGGGATTATACCTTGTGAGGAGTTTGAAATGATAGCTTCCGCCTCAAGTGTCCATTTTTTGTGCTCAACTGACCAAAAAACAGCTCTCTTGTGCACAGAACTGTTCTTTTACCAGTCTAATCCTTAAACCAGAGAGCAATTTCACGTTTTGCAGAAGCTTCAGAATCGGAGCCGTGAACTACATTTTGAATGGCTTGATTGTCTCCTGCAGCCTTGGCAAAATCTCCTCGGATAGTTCCTGGCAGAGCTTCTTCTGGACGAGTAGCCCCCATCATGGTCCGCCAAGTTTCAATCACTTTCGGACCTGATAGAATGCCCACCACTACTGGTCCTGAGGTCATAAACTGACGGATAGGAGGATAAAAACTTTTTTCAACCAAGTCTTGATAGTGCTGGTCAATCAAATCTTCTGAAACTGCTGAACGCAACTCTAATTTTTCGATTTTGAAACCACGCTCCTCAATTCTTTTCAGAACCTGACCAACCAGCCCTCTTTTCACACCATCTGGCTTAATGATAAAGAATGTTTGTTCCATATGGACACCTCCTTGGCATTTTAGTTCTTCTATTCTACCATACTTTATGAAAAAGTGGGAAAATTTTCTGAAATAAAGCAAAGAGAACCTGTGGGTTCTCTTGTTTGCTTTTATTCTACTGTTTCTTCAACTTGGATTTCCACAACTTCCTCTACAGGAGCAAGTTCTGCCTCTTCTTGTTCTGGAGCCAGATATTCTGCTTCATTGATGGCTTGTGGTTCAAGGTTACGGTAGCGAGCCATACCAGTACCAGCTGGGATGATCTTACCGATGATAACATTTTCCTTGAGTCCAAGGAGATGGTCTTTCTTACCACGGATGGCCGCATCAGTAAGGACACGGGTTGTTTCCTGGAAGGAAGCCGCTGACAAGAAACTATTTGTTTCAAGTGAGGCTTTGGTGATTCCCATAAGAACTGGGCGACCAGTCGCTGGAACTCCACCTGCGATAAGAACATCCTTGTTAGCATCTGTAAAGTCGTTGATGTCCATGAGGGTACCCATAAGAAGGTCTGTGTCACCTGGATCCATGACACGAACTTTACGGATCATTTGACGAACCATTACCTCGATGTGTTTGTCACCGATTTCTACCCCTTGGCTACGGTAAACTTTTTGTACTTCACCGAGAAGGTAAGTTTCAACTGACAAGACATCACGAACAGCAAGGAGACGTTTTGGTTGGATAGAACCTTCTGTCAATGCCGCACCGCGAGAGACTTGGTCTCCAACTTCGACACGCATACGGGCTGTAAATGGAACCACGTACTCACCTTCGCCGGTTTCACCCTTAACAAAGACTTTCTTAGTACGAGTTGAAGCATCTTCTTCGATAGCTGTAACTTGCCCTTTGACTTCTGTGATGACCGCTTCCCCTTTAGGATTGCGGGCTTCAAAGATTTCTTGGACACGAGGAAGACCCTGAGTGATATCGGTATTTGAGGCAACTCCACCCGTGTGGAAGGTACGCATGGTAAGCTGTGTACCAGGTTCCCCGATAGATTGGGCAGCGATTGTACCAACTGCTTCACCAACTTCAACCGCATCACCAGTCGCCAAGTTGATACCGTAACAGTGACGGCAGACACCATGACGAGTGTTACATGTAAATACAGAGCGGATAGTCACTTCTTCCACACCAGCATTAACAATTTCACGCGCCTTGTCTTCTGTAATCAACTCATTTGGACCGATGATCACTGCACCAGTTTCTGGATGTTTAACAGTTTTCTTAGTGTAACGACCGTTGAGGCGTTCTTCGAGAGACTCGATCATCTCTTTTCCTTCTGCGATAGAACGGATCAAGAGACCACGGTCTGTTCCACAGTCGTCCTCACGGATGATAACGTCTTGGGCAACGTCAACCAAACGACGAGTCAAGTAACCTGAGTCGGCTGTCTTAAGGGCCGTATCGGTCATACCTTTACGGGCACCGTGAGTTGAGAAGAACATTTCGAGTACTGACAAACCTTCGCGGAAGTTTGAAAGGATTGGCAATTCCATGATACGTCCATTCGGAGCGGCCATCAGACCACGCATACCGGCAAGCTGTGAGAAGTTTGAGATGTTACCACGGGCTCCAGAGTCCATCATCATAACGATTGGGTTCTTAGGATCTTGGTTGGCAACCAAACGTTTCTCCAATTTTTCACGGGCTGCACGCCATTCAGCTGTAACAGCGTTGTAGCGCTCGTCGTCTGTGATCATACCACGACGGAATTGTTTGGTGATTTGTTCTACACGTTTGTGTGATTCTTCGATGATTTCAGCCTTGTCTTCAACAACTGGAATATCGGCAATACCCACTGTCAAACCTGCAAGAGTTGAGTGGTGGTATCCGAGATTCTTCATGCGGTCAAGTAGGGCAGAAGTTTCTGTCGTACGGAAACGTTTGAAGATTTCAGCGATGATATTTCCAAGATTTTTCTTCTTGAATGGAGGGTTGAGTTCAAGATTGCGAATGGCTTCCTTGATATCTCCACCTAGTGGCAAGAAGTATTTAGCTGGTACACCTTCTGTTAAGTTAGCATTTGTTGGTTCTTGCAAGTAAGGCAGACCCTCTGGCATGATGTCATTGAAGAGGATTTTACCAACTGTTGTCAGCAAGACCTTGTGTTTTTGTTCTTCAGTCCAAGGTTTGTTGAGGCTGTCTGTTGCAATACCAACACGTGAGTGGAGGTGAACATAACCATTACGATAAGCCATAACCGCTTCGTCACGGTCTTTGAAGACCATTCCTTCACCTTCACGACCAGCTTCTTCCATGGTCAAGTAGTAGTTACCCAAAACCATGTCCTGAGATGGAGTAACAACTGGTTTACCGTCTTTCGGGTTCAAGATGTGTTCAGCAGCTAGCATGAGGATACGAGCTTCTGCTTGGGCTTCTTCTGAAAGCGGTACGTGGATGGCCATTTGGTCCCCGTCAAAGTCGGCATTGTAGGCTTCACAGACAAGCGGGTGTAAGCGAAGGGCCTTACCATCAATCAAGACTGGCTCGAAGGCTTGGATACCCAAACGGTGAAGGGTCGGTGCGCGGTTCAAAAGAACTGGGTGTTCTTTGATCACTTCTTCGAGGATATCCCAGATACGTTCGTCTCCACGTTCCACCAAGCGTTTAGCTGCCTTAACGTTTTGCACGATGTCACGGGCAACGATTTCGCGCATGACGAATGGTTTAAAGAGCTCAATCGCCATTTCGCGTGGTACACCACATTGGTACATCTTAAGAGTTGGACCAACGGCGATAACGGAACGACCTGAGAAGTCAACACGTTTACCGAGCAAGTTTTGACGGAAACGTCCTTGTTTACCTTTAAGCATGTGGCTCAATGATTTGAGTGGACGGCTACCCGGTCCTGTGATTGGACGACCACGACGACCATTGTCAATCAAAGCATCAACCGCTTCTTGAAGCATACGCTTCTCATTTTGAACGATGATACCTGGTGCATTCAACTCAAGCAAACGAGCCAAACGGTTGTTACGGTTGATAACACGGCGGTAAAGGTCGTTCAAGTCAGATGAGGCAAAACGGCCACCATCCAACTGCAACATTGGACGAAGATCTGGTGGAATAACTGGAAGAATGTTGAGAATCATCCATTCAGGTTTATTTCCAGACTTGTAAAAGGCATCCAAAACATCCAAACGGCGGATGGCTTTGACACGTTTTTGTCCAGTAGCTGTTTTCAACTCTTCTTTGAGTTCAGCAATTTCTTTTTCAAGATCTACTTGTTTCAAAAGGTCTTGGATGGCTTCGGCACCCATCTTGGCAACGAATGATCCATAACCATACTCACGCAAGCGCTCACGGTATTCGCGCTCTGTCATGATAGACTTGTGCTCAAGTGGTGTATCCTTAGGATCAATCACCACATAAGCCGCAAAGTAGATCACTTCCTCGAGGGCACGAGGGCTCATATCAAGGGTCAAGCCCATACGACTTGGAATCCCCTTGAAATACCAGATGTGAGATACTGGAGCTTTCAACTCGATGTGCCCCATACGCTCACGACGAACTTTCGTACGCGTTACTTCAACCCCACAGCGGTCACAAACAATCCCTCTGTAACGAATGCGTTTGTACTTACCACAAGCACATTCCCAGTCTTTTGTAGGACCAAAGATGACTTCGTCAAAGAGTCCTTCACGTTCTGGTTTCAAGGTACGGTAATTGATTGTTTCAGGTTTTTTGACTTCTCCATAAGACCATGAACGGACTTTGCTTGGAGAAGCTAGGGTGATTTGCATACTTTTAAAACGATTTACATCAACCACTATTTCTTCCCTTTCTATTCTAAGTGAACTGCTTATTCTTGTTCAGCAGCTTCTTCTGTTGCTTCCGCTTTTGTTGCTTTCTCAGCTTCTTCAGCTTCAAAGGCTGCTTTAGCCTCTTGGGCCGCTTTTTCGCGGGCTTTTTCAAGGTCATCTACGTGGATGACATCTTCGTCCATTCCTTCATCCAAGTCACGAAGTTCCACTTCTTGGTCGTCTTCGTCAAGGACACGCATGTCAAGACCAAGAGATTGCAATTCTTTTACAAGAACTCGGAAGGATTCTGGAACACCTGGTTTTGGAATTGGTTTTCCTTTTGTAATGGCTTCATAAGCTTTCAAACGTCCGTTGATATCGTCAGACTTGTAAGTCAAGATTTCTTGGAGAACATTTGACGCACCGTAGGCTTCAAGAGCCCAAACCTCCATCTCACCGAAACGTTGTCCACCAAACTGAGCTTTACCTCCGAGTGGTTGTTGGGTAACGGTTGAGTATGGTCCGACTGAACGCGCGTGCAATTTATCATCAACCATGTGGTGGAGTTTGATCATGTACATGACACCAACTGATACACGGTTATCAAACGGCTCACCTGTACGTCCATCGTAAAGGATTGTCTTAGCATCGCTGTCCATACCTGCTTCTTTAACAGTGTCCCAAAGGTCTTCCGAACTTGCTCCGTCAAAGACTGGTGTTGCGATGTGGATACCAAGAGTACGGGCTGCCATACCAAGGTGGAGCTCCATAACCTGACCGATATTCATACGTGATGGTACCCCAAGCGGGTTCAACATGATGTCGACTGGAGTTCCGTCTGGAAGGTAAGGCATGTCTTCTACAGGAACGATACGAGAGACAACCCCTTTGTTTCCGTGACGTCCGGCCATCTTATCTCCAACCTTGATCTTACGTTTTTGAGCGATGTAGACGCGAACCAGCATGTTAACACCTGATTGCAACTCATCTCCATTTGCACGTGTAAAGATCTTAACATCACGAACGACACCATCGGCACCGTGAGGTACACGAAGAGAAGTGTCACGAACTTCACGAGACTTGTCTCCGAAGATAGCGTGCAAGAGACGTTCTTCAGCTGAAAGGTCTTTTTCACCCTTAGGTGTTACTTTACCTACAAGGATATCGCCTTCTTTAACCTCAGCACCGATACGGATAATTCCCATTTCGTCAAGGTCTTTAAGAGCATCTTCACCAACGTTTGGAATTTCACGAGTAATTTCTTCAGGCCCAAGCTTTGTATCGCGTGTTTCTGATTCATATTCTTCGAGGTGGACAGATGTGTAGACATCGTCTTTGACCAAGCGTTCGCTCATGATAACGGCATCCTCGAAGTTGTAACCTTCCCAAGTCATGTAGGCAACGATTGGGTTTTGTCCAAGCGCCATTTCACCTTTTTCCATAGAAGGTCCATCAGCGATAAAGTCGCCTTTTTCAACAACATCGCCGACTTTTACGAGCGTACGTTGGTTGTAGGCAGTACCTGAGTTAGAACGACGGAATTTTTGGATGTGGTAAACATCAAGTGAGTTATCTTCACGGCGTACTTCTACCTTGTCAGCATCAGCGTAAGTAACTTTACCACCATGCTGAGCAATCACAGCTGCACCTGAGTCATGAGCTGCTTGGTATTCCATACCAGTACCAACGTAAGGTGCTTTTGGATCAATCAAAGGCACAGCCTGACGTTGCATGTTGGCACCCATGAGGGCACGGTTGGAGTCATCGTTTTCCAAGAAAGGAATACATGCTGTCGCAACGGCAACTACTTGTTTTGGTGACACGTCCATGTAGTCAACCACTTCTGCTGGATACTCCTGGTTGACACCTTGGTGACGTCCCATGACAACTTTCTCAGCAAAAGTACCGTCTTCGTTGAGGCGAGAGTTAGCCTGCGCTACAGTAAATTCATCTTCTTCATCGGCTGTCAACCAAACGATTTCATTGGTCACAACACCTGTTTCACGGTCAACCTTACGGTATGGTGTTTGAACAAAGCCATACTTGTTCAAGTGTCCGTATGATGACAAGTTATTGATCAAACCGATGTTAGGTCCTTCAGGTGTCTCGATTGGACACATACGGCCATAGTGAGTATAGTGCACGTCACGTACTTCATATCCTGCACGGTCACGTGTCAAACCACCAGGTCCTAAGGCTGACAAACGGCGTTTGTGAGACAACTCAGAAAGCGGGTTGTGTTGGTCCATGAACTGTGACAACTGTGATGAACCAAAGAATTCTTTAACTGCAGCTGTTACAGGACGGATGTTGATGATTTGTTGTGGTGTTAAAACTTCATTGTCCTGAACAGACATACGTTCACGGACATTACGTTCCATACGAGAAAGTCCAAGACGTACTTGGTTGGCAAGCAATTCACCAACTGCACGGATACGACGGTTTCCAAGGTGGTCGATATCATCCACACGTCCGATACCTTCTGCCAAGTTAAGGAAGTAGCTCATCTCTGCAAGGATATCCGCAGGAGTTACAACACGAACCTTGTCGTCTGGATTGGCGTTTCCGATGATGGTTACAACACGGTCTGGATCCGTTGGGGCAACAACCTTGAATTTTTGAAGGACAACTGGTTCTGTCAAAACAGCTGCATCGTTCGGAATATAAACGATCTTGTTCAAGTCGCCATCCAAGTGACTCTCGATACTTTCGATCACGCTACGAGTCATAACGGTACCAGCTTCTACCAAGATTTCACCAGTTTCAGGGTCTACCAATGGCTCCGCAATGGTTTGGTTGAGCAAGCGTGTTTTAACGTTGAGTTTTTTATTGATCTTGTAACGACCAACAGCTGCCAAATCGTAGCGGCGTGGGTCAAAGAAACGTGCTACAAGCAAGCTACGTGAGCTTTCAGCAGTCTTAGGCTCACCTGGACGAAGGCGTTCGTAGATTTCTTTCAAGGCTTCGTCTGTACGAGAGTCCATTGGATTCTTGTGGATATCTTTTTCAATAGTGTTGCGAACCAATTCGCTGTCACCAAAGATATCAAAGATTTCATCATCACCAGAGAAACCAAGCGCACGAACCAAGGTCGTAAATGGAATCTTACGAGTACGGTCGATACGAGTATAAGCGATGTCTTTTGAGTCGCTTTCAAGTTCCAACCAAGCTCCACGGTTAGGGATAACAGTAGAACCGTAGCCCACTTTACCGTTCTTGTCTACTTTGTCATTAAAGTAAACACCTGGTGAGCGGACCAACTGAGAAACGATAATACGTTCACCACCATTGATGATGAAAGTACCCATTTCGGTCATGATTGGGAAATCACCAAAGAAGACTTCTTGGGTCTTGATTTCGCCTGTTTCTTTATTGATCAAGCGGAAGGTTACAAAAATGGGTGCTGAGTAGCTAGCATCGTGGATACGAGCTTCTTCTAGCGTGTATTTTGGTTCCTTGATTTCATAGCCAACAAATTCCAACTCCATCGTGTCTGTGAAGTTTGAAATTGGCAATACATCTTCAAATACTTCCTTAAGACCGTGATCTAGGAAATCTTTGAATGAATCCGTTTGAATTTCAATCAAATTTGGTAAGTCAAGAACTTCTTTGATTCTTGAAAAACTACGACGGGTACGATGTTTCCCGTATTGAACGTCATGTCCTGCCAAGATGATTCTCCTTTGTAAATAAATTCCAAGCCTTATCAATCAGGCTTTTCTAATCGTCATATGGTTTTTAAAACCCCTATCACCATGTCCCTTTGATAAATTTTCAGAATCTTTAAATCTTTGTTACAAGCACTCAAAAACCTGAAAAAAAGCACAAAAAGAGCAGCTAAATCTGACTTTTTCAGAAGATTTAACTGCTGTGAGCCTTGTCTGGACAATATTTCAGACAAAACCTACGACAAATGATTATTCATATTATACCTTATTTAGCTAGATTTTTCAAGGTTTTTTTACTATTTTTTAAACAATCTTTTCCTATATATTATTTTAAAATTTCAAGAGAATGAAGCATTCTATTTTCTCTTAAAAGCTAGGAAAACGCTTGCACTAATGTTTACCTCGTGCTATACTGTTAGGAAACAACTACACAAGGAGAATTGTGATGAAAAAGATCCCATCTCAAACTGAGAAAAAAATGATTTATGGTATCCGTTCCTTGAAGAACGGAACTGGTTCTGTCCTTATTGGTGCTAGCATTGTCTTGCTTTCTGCTACAATGCCAACTATTTCAGCCAACGAAAACCTTCCTCAAACTCAGGAAAATACTATCGCTGTGGCTAAGGCTCCTACTGAGACTGAAACGAGTCAAACTCAAACGGAAACGCCTATTTCTGAACAAAAGAATGCAAACGCTTCCCTGAACGCTAAAAAAGAAGCTCCATCTGTGGAAACTACTACCGCACCAGAAACACCTAAAACAGAAAATGCTACTACAAGCCAAGCTAACAGCAAGAGAGAGAAAGTAAATGCCAGCACTTCGACGCCAACATCAGATCAAAAACCACAAGCTGACACATCTTCTGAAGAGCCCATCGCAGACAACCACTTCCGCATCCATGTAAAAAAACTCCCTGAAGAAAACAAAGATTCTCAAGGTCTTTGGACTTGGGACGATGTTGAAAAACCGTCTGAAAACTGGCCCAATGGAGCCAAGTCCTTTAAGGATGCCAAGAAAGATGACTACGGTTATTACCTAGATGTCAAACTCAAAAATGTGCAAGCCAAGAAAGTCAGCTTCCTCATCAACAATACCAAGGGGGATAACCTGACGGGAGACCGTTCGGTAGAGCGCCTCTCTCCAAAAATGAATGAGGCCTGGCTAGATGAAAACTACAAGGTATACAATTATCGCCCTCAACCAGCAGGAACCATTCGTGTCAACTACTACCGTACCGACGGGAACTATGACAAAAAATCTCTCTGGTATTGGGGCGATGTCAAGAACCCAAGCAGTGGAGAATGGCCTGACGGTACTGACTTTACCGCAACTGGAAAACATGGCCGTTACATTGATATCCCACTCAATGAAGCTGCGAGAGAATTTGGATTTTTATTACTAGACGAAAGCAAGAAAGGCGATGATGTGAAAATCCGAAAAGAGGATTACAAATTCACGGATCTAAAAAATCACAGTCAGATTTTCCTCAAGGATGATGACGAAACCATCTACACTAACCCCTACTATGTCCATGATATCCGTATGACTGGAGCCCAACATGTGGCTAAATCTCGTATCGAAAGCAGTTTTTCTACCCTAGTTGGAGCTAAGAAAGACGATATCCTCAAACACTCCAGCATCACTGATTACCAAGGGAATAAAGTAGCTATCACAGACGTGGAAGTGGATGAGGCAGGTAAAAAAGCGACCTATATCGGCGACTTCTCTGACACTCAACACCCGTACACTGTCAGCTACAATTCAGACCGCTTTACCACACGTTCAAGCTGGCGCCTCAAGGATGAGTCCTACAGTTACGACGGTCCACTCGGCGCAACTCTAAAAGAAGATGGCAAGCGTGTTGATCTCACCCTCTGGTCTCCAAGTGCTGATAAGGTTTCCGTTGTTGTCTATGACAAGAAGGACCCTGAAAAGGTAGTTGGAACTATCGCCCTTGAAAAAGGAGAAAAAGGAACCTGGAAACAAACTCTGGATGCAAACTCTGGTCTCGGTATCAGCAACTACACTGGCTACTACTACCACTACCAAATCGAGCGCCAAGGCAAAACCGTTCTCGTTCTTGATCCTTATGCCAAATCACTAGCGGCTTGGAACAGTGACCTAGCAAAAACAGATGCCGCTCATAAGGTCGCTAAAGCTGCCTTTGTCGATCCAGCGAAGTTAGGTCCGCAAGACTTGACCTATGGAAAGATTCGTAATTTCAAATCGCGCGAAGATGCTGTCATCTATGAAGCCCATGTTCGTGACTTCACCTCAGATCCTGCCATCGCAAAAGACTTGACCAAGCCATTTGGTACCTTTGAAGCCTTTATCGAAAAACTAGACTATCTCAAAGACTTGGGTGTGACTCATATCCAGCTCCTTCCAGTCTTGTCTTACTACTTTGTCAATGAATTGAAAAACCATGAACGTTTGTCTGCCTACGCTTCAAGCAACAGCAACTACAACTGGGGATATGACCCTCAAAACTACTTCTCCTTGACTGGTATGTACTCAAGCGATCCTAAGGATCCAGAAAAACGTATCGCAGAATTCAAAAATCTCATCAACGAAATCCACAAACGTGGCATGGGGGCTATCCTGGACGTGGTCTACAACCATACTGCAAATGTTGATATTTTTGAAGATATTGAGCCAAACTACTATCACTTTATGGATGCAGACGGAACTCCACGTACTAGCTTCGGAGGCGGCCGTTTGGGAACTACCCACTACATGTCTAAACGTGTCTTGGTAGACTCCATCAAGTATCTGGTTGAAACCTACAAAGTAGATGGTTTCCGCTTTGATATGATGGGTGACCACGATGCGGCTTCTATCGAAGAAGCTTACAAGGCTGCACGCGCCCTCAATCCAAATCTTATCATGCTAGGTGAAGGCTGGAGAACCTATACTGGTGATGAAAATACGCCTGTACAACCTGCTGACCAAGATTGGATGAAGAAAACAGATACTGTCGCTGTCTTTTCAGACGACATCCGCAACAACCTCAAGTCTGGCTATCCAAACGAAGGCCAACCTGCCTTTATCACAGGTGGCAAACGCGATATCAATACCATCTTTAAAAATCTCATTGCCCAACCAACCAACTTTGAAGCAGACAACCCTGGAGATGTTATCCAGTATATCGCAGCCCATGATAACTTGACCCTCTTTGACATCATTGCCCAGTCTATCAAAAAAGACCCAAGCAAGGCTGAAAACTACGCTGAGATCCATCGTCGTTTGCGACTTGGAAACCTCATGGTCTTGACTGCTCAAGGAACTCCGTTTATCCACTCTGGGCAGGAATATGGACGTACCAAACAATTCCTTGATCCAGCCTATAAGACTCCTGTTCCTGAAGATAAGGTTCCAAACAAGTCTCACTTGTTGCGTGACAAGGACGGCAAGCCATTTGTCTATCCTTACTTTATCCATGACTCTTACGACTCTAGTGATGCTGTCAACAAATTCGATTGGACCAAGGCAACAGATGGCAAAGCCTTCCCTGAAAATGTCAAGAGCCGTAACTATATGAAAGGATTGATCGCTCTTCGTCAATCTACAGACGCCTTCCGACTCAAGAGTCTGCCAGACATCAAAGAGCGCGTCCACCTCATTACTGTTCCAGGACAAAATGGCGTTGAAAAAGAAGATGTGACCATCGGCTACCAAATCACTGCTCCAAACGGTGATGTCTACGCTGTCTTTGTCAATGCAGATGATAAGGCTCGTGAATTTACTCTAGGAACTGCCTTTGCCCACTTGAGAAAAGCTGAAGTCCTGGCAGATGAAAATCAAGCTGGACCAGTAGGAATCGCTAAACCTCAAGGTCTCGAATGGACTGAAAAAGGCTTGAAATTGAACGCTCTCACTGCCGTTGTTCTCCGCTTGTCTCAAGGTGGTGCTATTGTCGCCCCAGCTGTGGAAGAAAAACCAGAATTTGATCTTTCTAGCTTGGAAGTTGAATCAGAACAAGACCAAGCCCAAAACCTAGTAGCAAATCCTGACTCTCAAGAAACTGCTACAGAGACTCTTTCTCAGAAGGTCCTTCCAAACACAGGTACTGAGAACAAATCCCTTCTTGCCCTTGCTGGATTCAGCATCCTTGCCCTTCTCGGACTTGGATGGTTGATAAAAAACAAGAAAGAGAACTGATACTCAATGAAAATCAAAGAGTAAACTAGAAAGCTAGCTACAGGCTGCTCAAAGCTGTGCTTTGAGCTTGTAGAGAAGGCGAAGCTGACCTGGTTTGAAGAGGTTTTCAAAGAATATAACCTAGCCCTCCTATAGAGAAAACACCCCATGGTCAGAAGAATCTTCTAGTCATGGGGTGTTGTTTTTTATATTTATCAATCGTTAGCCAGCGTAATCGGGAAGGGATTTTCAAAACCTATGAATTACTCAACTGTCAGTTCCTTATCGTTCAAAGTTAACTTCGAGTTTTCTGTCAATTCTGTTTGTTCAAAAGTGTAAATCGTCTCACCCTTTGTATCAATCATGTACCAGGCTTGGTCTTTACGGACAACCAGGGCAAGCTCCGTACTATTTGTGTCCTCATTTTTGACAGACAAAGGAAAGGCCTTGTCCACACCTTCCAGAGCTACTTTATTCCCTGTTTTTAATTCTACTAGGTAGTGTACTCCATCCTTGGTACCAAAACTGTAGTCCGCATTAATCTTTGTGTGGCTATCGTAGTCTTTCATTTGAATGGAAGTTCTATCTATACCTTCAAACGCCTTTTTAAAGTGTTCTTTCTGCTCTTCAGCTTTCTTTTGTTCTTGAGACTGAACCGTCTCTTGCACCGCAGCAATCCGTTCCAGGTTTTGCTTTTTCGCTTGTCTCTGCTGATGGATCAAGATCGTACGTATCAAGTAAGAACTAGACAAGACGATACCAACCAGCATAGCAATAATACTTTTTTTCTTCTTCATTTTCTTCTCCTTATAAAAAATTAAAGGCGAGCAAAAATACTCCTCACTCAAGTATACCAAGAGAGAGCAAAAAAGTCTAGATGAACTAGACTTTCTTAGCTTATTCTACTGTTACTGACTTAGCAAGGTTACGTGGTTTGTCCACATCAAGGCCACGGTGGAGTGTTGCAAAGTAAGCGACCAATTGCGTTGGTACGACCATTGAGATTGGTGAAAGGTATGGGTGTACAGTCGTAAGGACGATATCGTCTGTGTCTTTAGCAACATTTTCCTCTGCGATAGTGAGAACCTTGGCACCACGGGCTGCGACCTCTTGGATATTTCCACGAGTGTGGTTAGCAAGGACTGGAGCTGACAAGAGGGCCAAGACAGGCGTTCCTTCTTCAATCAAGGCAATGGTTCCATGCTTGAGTTCTCCTGCCGCAAAGCCTTCACATTGGATGTAAGAAATCTCTTTGAGTTTGAGACTGGCTTCCATAGCTACGTAGTAATCTTGACCACGTCCAATGTAAAAAGCGTTACGAGTTGTTTCAAGAAGGTCACGAACCTTGGCATCAATGGTTTCTTTCTCTGAAAGGGTTGATTCGATAGACTGAGCTACGATTGACAACTCATGAACCAGGTCAAAGGCTTGCGCTTTGGCATTGCCGTTTGCTTCTCCGACTGCTTTTGCAAGGAAGGCAAGAGCTGCGATTTGTGCTGTGTAGGCCTTGGTTGATGCCACGGCAATTTCAGGACCCGCGTGAAGGAGCATTGTATGGTTGGCTTCACGTGAAAGAGTTGAGCCTGGAACGTTTGTCACTGTCAAGCTTGGAATCCCCATTTCATTAGCCTTAACCAAAACCTGACGGCTATCAGCTGTTTCACCAGACTGGCTGATAAAGATAAAGAGTGGTTTCTTGCTGAGAAGTGGCATACCATAGCCCCACTCAGATGAGATTCCAAGTTCAACAGGTGTATCTGTCAATTCTTCCAGCATTTTCTTAGAAGCAAATCCTGCGTGGTACGATGTTCCAGCTGCAAGGATGTAAATGCGGTCTGCATCTTGAACAGCCTTAATGATAGCAGGGTCAACCACTACTTGACCTGCCTCATCTGTGTAGGCTTGGATGAGTTTACGCATCACCGTTGGTTGCTCATCAATTTCCTTGAGCATGTAGTAAGGATAAGTCCCCTTACCGATATCTGACAAGTCAAGCTCCGCAGTATAGCTAGCACGTTCACGGCGATTGCCATCATAGTCTTGAACTTCAACACTATCAGCCTTGACGATTACCAACTCTTGGTCATGAATTTCCATGTATTGGTTGGTTTCACGAATCATGGCCATAGCATCTGAGCAGACCATGTTATAACCTTCCCCAAGACCAATCAAAAGTGGCGATTTGTTCTTAGCGACATAGATGACTTCAGGATCTTGTGAATCAATCAAGGCAAAGGCATAAGACCCACGGATGATGTGAAGGGCTTTTTTGAAGGCTTCAAGAACTGACAAACCATCTTCTTCTGCAAATTTCCCAATCAAGTGAACAGCGATTTCCGTATCGGTTTGCCCCTTGAAGTGATGACCTGCAAGGTATTCTTCCTTGATTTCAAGGTAGTTTTCAATCACTCCATTGTGCACCAAGACAAAACGTCCTGTCTCAGAGCGGTGTGGGTGAGCATTATCTTCCGTTGGTTTCCCGTGAGTCGCCCAACGCGTATGTCCGATACCAGTTGTTCCCTCAACGCCAGCTGTCTTAGCAGACAATTCTGCGATACG
This sequence comes from Streptococcus oralis, assembly GCF_001588645.1. Classification (GTDB taxonomy): domain Bacteria; phylum Bacillota; class Bacilli; order Lactobacillales; family Streptococcaceae; genus Streptococcus; species Streptococcus oralis_AB. Next base: position 95,768 of record NZ_LAYF01000004.1, read on the forward strand.
ACCGACAGCCTTAACTAGATGATTTTCAGCACCACCTAGGACAAAAATCCCCGCAGAATCATAGCCACGGTATTCGAGCTTTTCAAGCCCTTGAATCAAAATATCAGTTGCATTTGTGTTTCCAACAACACCAACAATTCCACACATAGTATATACGACACAGACCAGCTGTGCTTTCCCCTTAAATTGGTATAGTCTGATTTCCCTTTTACAGAATCAGCAAAAACAGTATATACTTGTTTTTCTTACTTGTCAAGAATAAAAATTGGTATAGTTTTTCTATCTGGTATTTTATCAAGATTTCACTTGATACCTGACAAGTCAGCATCAATTACTTATAATGAATAGAGGAGGTATTTGCCATGTGGTTTTTCTTCGCACTTTTATCAGCTATCTTTGCAGCCTTAACGTCAATCTTAGCCAAGATTGGGATTGAGGGAGTTCCATCCAATCTAGCAACCGCTATTCGTACGGTCGTCGTCATTCTTATGGCCTGGGCCATGGTTTTCTTGACCAATAGTCAGACCGAAATTGTCATTATCAGTAGAAAAAGTTGGCTCTCTCATCTTATCTGGCTTGGCCACTGGCGCCTCCTGGCTCTGCTACTACAAGGCCTTGCAGCTGGGCAATGCGACTGAAGTATCTGCTGTCGATAAATTCAGTCTCGTCCTTACCCTCGTTCTAGCCTTTTTCTTCCTACAGGATGTCCTGACGTTTAAAACAATTATTGGCTGTATCCTGATTACGATCGGAACCTTGGTGATGATATTGTAATAAAAAGTGAGATGAACACCATCTCACTCTTTTTATTCTTAAAATCCATTATGGTCGCTGAGTTCTTTGAACCAGTGGCCTGATTTCTTCAGGCGACGTTCCTGTGTTTCCAAGTCAAGCTCCACTAGACCGTAGCGGTTTTTATAACTGTTGAGCCATGACCAACAGTCGATAAAGGTCCAAATCAAGTAGCCCTTACAATTGGCTCCGTCTTCAATCGCACGATGGAGTTCACGAAGATGCCCTTTGACAAAGTCGATACGATAGTCGTCCTGAATCATGCCATTCACACGGAATTTATCTTCACCTTCGACACCCATTCCATTTTCCGTCAACATCCACTCGATATTGCCATAGTTTTCCTTGATGTTTTGAGCGATATCATAAATCCCCTGCTCGTAGATTTCCCAACCGCGGTGAGGATTGATTTTACGGCCCGGCATGATATAAGGCTCGTAAAAATGTTCAGGCAAGTGGGGACTATCTGGATGCTTGGCAAAACGCGGCGCCATAACACGCAAAGGTTGGTAGTAGTTGACTCCAAGGAAATCAACTATGTTCTCGCGAATGAGTTCTAACTCTTCAACAGTGTACTCTGGCAGCAAATCATGTTCAGACAAGATTTCTACTAATTCTTCTGGATAAGCTCCCAAGACAGACGGGTCTAGGAAAGATTGGGCTTGGAAGAGATCGGCAATGCGAGCTGCCTTGACATCAGCAGGATGCTGGCTGCGTGGATAAGCCGGTGTCAAGTTAAGGACAATCCCAATCTTGGAATCAGGCAAAATCTCATGACAAGCCTTAACCGCAAGACTACTAGCCAGTTGCGTATGATAGGCAACCTTAACCGCTGCTTTGGCATCCACCTTGTGAGGATAGTGGGCATCGTAAAAATAGCCAAACTCTACAGGTACGATGGGCTCGTTAAAGGTAATCCATTGGTCCACCAAGTCGCCGTAAGTTTCAAAACAAAAACGAGCATAGTCTTCATAAGCCTTGACAGTTGCCTTATTTTCCCAACCATCGCCGTCTTCTTGGAGGGCAAAAGGCAGGTCGAAGTGATAGAGATTGACTAAGAGACGAATCCCTTTGGCCTTAATAGCTTCAAAAACCTGACGGTAGAAAGTCACCCCTTGAGGATTGACTTCTCCACAACCTTGCGGGAAAATACGAGACCACTGGATAGAAGTACGAAAGGCTGTATGCCCAGTCTCTACCAAAAGCTCAATGTCCTTTTCCCAGTTTTCATAAAAAGTCGATGTTTTATCAGGTCCAATTCCATTGTAGTAGCGATTGGGTTCCACCTGATACCAATAATCCCAGAGATTATCTCCTTTACCATCACCAAGCACTCGTCCTTCTGTCTGTGGTCCAGAAGTGGAGGAACCCCAAACAAAATCCTTTGGAAATTTTAGCATACCTTTACCTCTTCATTTACTCATTTTCCCCATTATATAGAAAAAACAAGGTAAAAACTAGTTACATTTTTGCCTTGTTTTTCTTCTGATTATAGTTTTTATTTCTTGCCGAGGATTTCAAGCGTTTCGAGCAAGTTGTCTGCGTGAACTTCGATTGTGTCACCAGTTGCCTTGATCTTAACTTCTACGATGCCATCAGCTACTTTTTTCCCAACAGTGATACGGATTGGCAGACCAATCAAGTCGCTATCGCTGAATTTAACCCCGACACGTTCGTTACGGTCATCTGTCAAGACTTCGTAGCCAGCGTCTGTCAAGTTGGCTTCCAATTTTTCTGTTAAGGCTTGCGCTTCTTCATCTTTAACATTGACAGTAATCAAATGCACATCAAATGGTGCCAATTCTTTAGGGAAGTTAACTCCCCAAGCGTAACGGTATTCACCTTTTGGCGTTTTGTTAACAAAGAGGCGGGCGTGTTGCTCCATAACCGCAGAAAGGAGACGGCTAACACCGATACCGTAACATCCCATGATGATTGGCACAGCACGGCCATTTTCATCCAAAACATCTGCACCCATGCTTGCTGAGTAGCGAGTTCCGAGTTTGAAAATATGACCGATCTCAATACCACGGGCGAAGTTAAGAACCCCTTGTCCGTCTGGTGAAATTTCACCCTCACGAACTTCGCGAATATCCACGTATTCTGCAGTGAAATCACGACCTGGGTTCACACCCGTCAAGTGGTAACCATCTTCGTTGGCCCCCACAACAGCATTGCGAACATCTTGTACCTTACGGTCCGCAATGATTTTCACATTTTCTGGCAAACCAACTGGACCAAGTGAACCAAATCCTGCTGGGATAACACTTGCTACTTCTTCTTCGCTCGCAACATCAAAGAAATCTGAACCCAAGTGGTTTTTCAACTTGACTTCATTGAGTTGGTCATTTCCAACTAGAAGGGCTGCAACAAGCTCACCATCTGCCATGTAGAAGAGAGTTTTAATCGTTTGCTCTTCTGGCACATTAAGGAAGGCTGCAACTTCATCGATGGATTTAACACCTGGAGTTTCCACTCGAGTCACTTCTTCTTCCGCAACGACACGGTTGCTTGGCTTGTACTCGTTTGTTGCCATTTCTAAGTTAGCCGCATAGCTAGACTCACTTGAGTAGGCAATAGTGTCTTCACCAGAAACCATCCATTTGAGCAATTCTGCCTTGATTTCTTCTTGCACTTCTGCAGGAATTTCATCAAATGAGGCAACTGACTTATCTAAGACAACCCAGCGGTCGAGGTCTGTACGGGCTGGTGTAATGGCCATAAATTCTTGGCTATCCTTACCACCCATAGCGCCACCATCACCAATGATGGCCTTGAAGTCCAAGCCACTACGAGTGAAAATTCGTTCATAGGCCGCTTTGTACTCGTCATAAGTCACATCCAAACTATCATAGTTGGCATGGAAACTATAACCGTCTTTCATGATAAATTCACGCGTACGGAGAAGTCCGTTACGTGGACGTTTTTCATCACGGTATTTCGGTTGGATTTGGTAAAGGTTAAGTGGCAATTGCTTGTAAGATTTCACAGAGTCACGAACAATAGCTGTAAAAGTTTCTTCGTGTGTCGGACCTAGGATAAAGTCTGACTTTTCACGGTTTTTCAATTTATAAAGGTCTTCACCATAGGTTTCATAACGACCTGATTCACGCCAAAGATCGGCACTGAGAAGGGCAGGCGCTAGCATTTCCACCGCACCAATCTTATCAAACTCTTGGCGCATGATATTCTTAGCCTTTTCAATCACACGGTTAGCGAGTGGCAGGTAAGAATAAACACCGGCAGAAACTTGACGGACATAACCAGCACGCAACATAAGGGCGTGGCTGATAACTTGAGCATCGCTTGGCATTTCGCGAAGCGTTGGGATTAGCATTTTACTTTGTTTCATAATATTCCTCGATTATCTAAAAGAAGAGTCGCATAACGTCATTCCAGGTCACAGCTAGCATCAAGACAACCATGATAACTACACCAGCCATGGTGACATAGGTTTCAATTTCTTGTTTAAGGGGTTTCCGACGGACAGCCTCTAGGATATTGAGCACAATCTTTCCACCATCCAAAGCCGGGATAGGAATCAAGTTAAAAATTCCGATATTGATGGAAATCATAGCTAGGAAGTAGAGGACATTCTCAAGACCATTTTTAGCAGCATCGCTACTTGCCTTAAAAATGGCAACGGGACCGCCGAGTTTGTTCAAATCTGGATGGAAAATCAAGTTTTTCAGAGCCGAAAGGATGCGGAGCCCAGAGTCAGCAGCTGCCGTAAATCCACCAACAAACATGGATAGAAAGTCTGACTTGACCCCCGGTTGAACTCCGAGAATATAGCGTCCTTGATTTTCTTCTGGAGTCACAGTAACTTGCTTTTCACTACCATTTTCAGAAATGGTCACATCTAAGGTCGGGGCTGTCTTGTCCTTGGTATCTGCTTCCACAGCCTGGGTCAAGTCTTGCCAATTCTTAACCTCATGCGAGCCGACCTTGGTGATTTGAGCTGTCTCAGCTACGCCCACCTTAGCCAAAGCTCCCTCTGGCATGACATGAAAGAGATTGGTCTGAGTATCTCTAACACCGCCTTGCAAAAAGATCAAGATCCAAAAAACAACAACACCTAAGATAAAGTTATTCATAGGACCTGCAAAGTTGGTGATGAGCTTGCCCCAGATAGAAGCATTTTGATACTGTACATCCAAAGGAGCAATGCGCACTTCGGTTCCATCTTCTTCAACAACCGTTGCATCATGATCCACTGCAAAAGTCTTTTCTTCTTCCAGGACCAAACCCTTAATAAAGAGCTTGTCTTCAAAGTCAAACTGGGTTACCTGCATAGGAAGAGCCGTTTGATCCAGTTTCTTCCCTGAGAGGTTGATCCGTTTGACCTTACCATCGTCAGCAAGTGTTAAACTGACCGGAGTTCCTGTCTTGATTTCTGTCGTATCATCACCCCAGCCAGCCATACGAACATAGCCTCCTAGAGGAAGGATTCGAATGGTATAAGCAGTGCCATCCTTACCGATATGGGAAAAAATCTTGGGCCCCATACCAATGGCAAATTCACGAACTAAAATGCCTGATTTCTTGGCAAAATAAAAATGTCCAAACTCATGCACCACCACAATAATCCCAAAAACGAGGATAAAGGTTAGCAATCCAATCATTCAATATTCCTTTCTTTAAAACAGGCCGAATAAGTGCATCATTGGAAACACAATCAGCATGCTGTCAAAGCGATCCAACACACCGCCATGTCCAGGGATAAATTTTCCAGAATCCTTGACACCGAAATGGCGTTTCATAGCACTCTCAATCAAGTCACCAAACTGACCTGCCACACTGAAGAAGGCAGCAAAGAGACTCATTCTATAAATCCCATAAGGAAGAGCAACTGTGCTGTCCACTAACATGAAAATCACTGTTATCAGTACCGCACCTAGAATGCCCCCGACAAAGCCCTCAATACTCTTATTAGGAGAAACTCTCGGAGCCAATTTATGCCTACCAAAATTCATCCCTGTCAGGTAAGCTGCGCTATCTGTCGCCCAAACGATAAAAAGGGCCAAAAGTACCTTGTCAAAACCTGCCACCCGAGCATCTAGTAAGGCATTGAAGCCAAAACCAACATAAAAACTCACAGCAATTGGGAAAGCGGCATCTTCAATCGTATAGTTTTTACTGAAAACGGTCGTCCCTAGCATTATTGTAATCAAAACACTGTAGGCAACCACATTCCCATCAACAGGCAAAAAAGTTAGGTAATTTTCTAAAGGGACTGTGAGAGCGAATGTCGCAAAAAGAGTCAAAGCGCCCTCAATGGTCATAGTCTTTAGTCCCTTCATGTGCAAGAGTTCATGGACGCCTAGCATTGCTAACAAGCCAATCCCTATCTGCAACAGGAGCCCACCCGCAAATAAGACTGGAAGGAAAATCGCCAGGGCCAATACCGCAAACAATGTTCTCTTTTGTAAATCCTTGGTCATATCTTCTCCTAAACTCCTCCAAAACGGCGATTGCGATGGTTAAAAGCAGCAATAGCTTCCTGCAAGGCGGCTTCATCAAAATCAGGCCACAAGGTATCCGTAAAGTAAAGCTCGCTATAGGCTGCTTGCCATGGCAAGAAATTACTCAAACGCAACTCACCACTCGTACGGATAATCAAATCAGGATCCCGCAAATCCTTTGGCAGGTGTTGCGTAAAAAGATAGTCCCCAATCATATCTTCTGTGATGTCACCAGGGTTGATTTTAGCATCTAGAACATCTTGAGCCAAGCCCTTAAGAGCCTGCGTAATTTCAGCACGGCCACCATAGTTAAGCGCAAAATTGAGAATCAAACCCGTATTGTTCTTGGTCAACTCCTCTGCTTTTTTCAAAGCTTCAAAAGTCGGCTTAGGCAGACGGTCTGTCTCCCCAATCATCTGAATCTTAACATTATTTGCGTGCAATTCAGGGACATAGTTATCATAAAATTCGACTGGCAAGTTCATGATAAACTTGACTTCTTGATCTGGGCGTGTCCAATTTTCCGTCGAAAAGGCATAGACTGTGATAACCTTAACTCCCATCTTGTTAGCTGCCTTGGTTACCTTTTGGAGGGCTTCCATTCCCGCCTTATGACCAAAAACCCGTGGTTGCATCCGTTTTTTAGCCCAACGGCCATTCCCATCCATGATGATGCCAATATGAGCAGGAACCTGTGTTGGAACCTCGACTTCTACAGCTTTATCTTTCTTAAAAAATCCAAACATGATCTTATTCCTATTCAAAAATCTATCGTTTCATTATACCATATTTCCCTATTTTCTTCTATTGCTAAGTTATTAGCTCTCCGTAAAGACAAAAAATAAGCCGCCTGATTGGGCGACTTAATTTTATAGGGAGATTATTATGAAAAAGTTTTAGGAGTTTAAGTTAAGTTCCTCTTAACTTATGAACCTAGTATACCGTCCCTAACTTAAATTTTTCTTAAGTTTTTTGAGAAAGTTAGATTTTTCCATTTTTCTTGCCAATTTTTCTTGGACAAGCGTTCTTGATAGAGCTTCATTCGGTCCTCATTCTCTAAAAAATGAGGAGTTGGGGAAATCTGAAAGTTCAAAATATCCTCTATACCATAAGGCACAAAGAGCTCCAAAGTTGCGTCGACATGCAAGCGGAGTCCTATCGCCGTACAGCGTTCGGGATACTTACTCATGGCATCACGAGAACTCGTGTAAGGCGCAGTGTGGGGACTGTGCAGATGCATATAGACCTGATTTTTCAACTCCCACTGATACTGGGGGAAGTCCTCTCTCAACTTGTTTTCTATTGCTAGCGTTTCTTCATAACTCACCTCTGGGTCAAAGAAAATGACATCCACATCCGTTTCACGGTCAAAGGCTGGTTTATCTGACAAAAGATTCCAGATAAAATTTCGAACTGAACCAGCTGCCAACCAGGAATCTTTCAACTCCAAGTCACGGATGATGGTCAAAATAGCCATCATGTCAGAATTTTCCCTAAAAGAGTCTAAAATTTCGGTCTCATTTTTCAATGTATTCATACCCTAAATGTTCATAAGCCTTGGCTGTCGCGACCCGTCCTGAACGAGTTCGCATGATGAAACCTTTCTGAATCAGGTAAGGTTCGTACATATCTTCGACTGTCTCACGCTCCTCGGCAATATTAACAGAAAGAGTTCCTAAACCGACAGGACCACCACCGTACATCTCAATCATGGTGCGAAGGATTTTTTGGTCTACATAGTCCAAACCTTCACGGTCTACATCCAGCATGGTCAAAGCCTTATCCGTAATCACATCATCAATCAAGCCATCCCCCATAATCTGGGCAAAGTCGCGCACGCGCTTGAGGAGACGATTGGCGATACGAGGAGTTCCTCGACTGCGTAAGGCCAACTCCGAAGCTGCCTCATGGGTGATTTCCATCTCAAAAATATCTGCCGTCCGCTCAACAATCTCTGTCAAGTCAGCGTGGGCATAGTATTCCATATGACCAGTAATTCCAAAACGAGCTCGGAGAGGATTTGAAAGCATCCCTGCTCGTGTCGTCGCCCCAATCAAGGTAAACGGAGGCAAGTCTAGATGAACGCTACGGCTAGCTTCCCCTGCTCCAATCATGATGTCGATGTAGAAGTCTTCCATGGCACTATATAGCACCTCTTCTACCGACATGGGCAAGCGATGAATCTCGTCAATAAAAAGAACATCTCCTGGCTCCAAGTCATTCAAAATCGCTACTAAATCACCAGCTTTTTCGATAACGGGACCAGACGTCTGTTTGAGATTTACTCCCAATTCATTGGCAATGACAAAGGCCATGGTCGTTTTCCCGAGACCTGGAGGGCCAAACAAAAGAACATGATCCAGCGCCTCATCACGCATTTTTGCTGCCTCGATAAAGATTTGAAGCTGATCCTTGACCTTGTCTTGTCCGATATATTCACGTAAATATTGGGGACGGAGGGTACGTTCTACCAACTCTTCATCACCCATGATTTCATTATCTAAAATTCTACTCATGTTCCTATTATAGCAAAAATCCAGCCTACAAACAAAAAAGCCACCGAATTTGGTGACTTCTTTAGGGAGATTATTATGAAAAAGAAAAGTTTAGGATTTCTATTAAATAAAGTTAGGAGGTCTTTATTTAATGGTTATATAATACACAAGGAGACTTAAAATTCCCTTAATTTTTAAATCAATCACTAACAATTTTCTTTAACAGCTGTTTGACCTGCAATACGTCCAAAAGTAAAGATGTCCGTAAGCGAATTTCCTCCTAGACGGTTACCTGCATGGAGTCCACCTGCGACTTCTCCGGCAGCATACAAACCAGGGATAATCTGACCGTTTTGATTCAAAACGTGTGTTGAAGTATCAATCTTGAGTCCACCCATTGTATGGTGAACGGCCGGTTTTCTCGGTGTTGCGTAAAATGGCGCAACCTCACACTTGAGATCAAAACTACCTTTATTAAATTCAGGATCAAAACCTGCATCTACATAGGAATTGTAATTCTTAATCGTTTCCACTAGAACTTGTGGATCTACACCAATCTGAACCGCCAACTCTTCTATCGTATCTGCACGATAGAGAGTACCTGCTTTGACTTGGGCATCGATTTTTTCTTGGCTAGTATTGTAGGCAGTTTCCTTGATACGTTCATCTGCGATTAGATAGAACAAGCCTCCATTATCAATCGCCGCTTGAGATAGCTTATCTCGGCTACCGTACTCATCTACAAAGCGCTTCCCTTCAGTATTTACCATGATGAAGTTTGCTGGAGGAACTTGAAGTCCTGAGAAAAGGGCTCCTGTCACTGGATCGGATACTGGCATCATTTGACTAAAGCCCATACCCACTAAATCTGCACCTACACTTTGCCCTAAAAGAATACCATCTCCTGTTACAGCTGGTGTATTAGATGTAGCAATATCATCTGCAATTTCAGTCCAGTAGGTATTGTATTTTTGTAGCATCTTTGTATTGGCACCAAATCCTCCAGAAGCTAGAACAACGGCATCTGCATTGACAATGATGGTTTGACCGTTTCGACCTTCTGCTCTGACACCCTTGACAGCCCCGTCTTTTACAAGCAATTCTTTAACTGGAGAGTCAGTCAAGATCTTGCCACCATGTTCTAGAACATATTTTTGTAGGACAGATATAAAGGCATACCCCATTGGTTGAACCGGCTTATGGCCACGACGCCAAAGGGCTCCAACTGGCATTGTCACTTCACTACGAACAAATTCAACGCCAATGTCTTCCAACCAACGAACAGACTCTAGGGCCCGTTCGGTTAAAACAGAAACCAAATCGTATTGGCCATGAATTTCATTTCCTTGTAAATCTTTTCGTTTCCCACCGATATAGGTTTGGATACGATAGAGCAAGGTAGAATCGAACAAATAGCTTGGGTCCTGCAAATACTGTTCAACCTCAACTTTCAAGGCTCTAAAGTCCTCTAGATATTCTGGATCAATCGTTGATTCATCTGTCGCAATCAATTCTTGAAGCGTATGTGCCTCACCTGGATGAGCTGCGAAGGTTCCTTGCCATGCTGGATCTGGTGCATTCATTGGACCACCTGCACGAACAGTATTTCCTCCAATTGCAGGAAATTTCTCAACAACAATTGGCTTCTTACCAGCTTGTAAGACTGCAGCGGCTGCAGCTAATCCAGCTCCTCCGCCTCCGACGATGACAACGTCTGCCTGATAGGTTTTATCTTCTTTATCTAGGGCAGATGGCGCTTTTGAACGCTTGCGTAAAACATCTGGATTTGCACCCGCTTGTTTGACTGCACGCGCAACTCCATCTAAAACACCATTTGAAGTAACAGAAGCTCCTGACACCGCATCGACGTTCAAGGTCTGTCCCTCAATGATTTCTGCTGGAATACGGGTAAAGACGACATCTGCGATTCCTGAAGATTCTCCAGAAGAATCGATTTCAATTTTTTCAATACGGTCCTCAGAAACCGTGACATCCATCGGCAATTTACCATTATAGCCTTCAGTTGTAACATGGTAAGTCCCCGGTTCAAAGCGAACCTCTTCAGGAAGGTTTAGTTGGTTTGCAACGGATACAAAGCGAAGGAAGCGATAAAAACAACTATCTAGGAAATCAACGGTTCGCTCATCAATCAAATCTCCATTATCATCAAATGCTCGATGAGCTCGACCAAGTAAAAACTCACTACCTGGCATAACTGTTGCATTTACCCCAGGAGCATCCAGAATCTGACGAAGATGAAGTTGGGCACGTGAAGAACCTTGAATATCGTAAGAAGCTCCGACAATCATTGTCGGCTTTCCGTCTAGTGGATGAATGTTAAAAGACAACCACTCGAGCAAGCTATTCAAACTTGATGGAATCGTATGATTGTGCTCGGGTGTCGAGATAATGACACCATCAGCTTCTGAAATAGCCTGGTTGAACTTCTGAATAACAGGTGTATCTGTTTGATCATCTGTTTCATTGAACATTGGTACATCTGTTATCTCTAAAATCTCAATATCCGCTTTCTGAGCAAAATGTCTTTTCATAAATTGCAACAGGTTGCGATTATAGGATTTTTTTGCATTAGTCCCAACAATAGCTACTAATTTCATGGATTGTTCTCCTTTCTTGAAATACTTATGCTTTCAACCATTCTTCCCAAATGAAAGATTTCTTACGATTTGTATCTTCTGGTTTGACCAAAGCCTTTGTTAATTCAACAAAGTTTTGAAACTCTGAAAAATGTTCTTCTAGTTCTGCAACCTTTTCAGGATTGTTCAAATGACACTCATCATCTAGGACTTGTTCAGAATGACCTAGAAAGAACTCTGTACCAGGCATAACTCTCGCTTTAAGCTCCGGCGCATCTAAAATCTGACGTAAATGTGTCTGCGCTCTAGATGTTCCTAGCAAACCGAGAGAAGCACCTACAATCATAGTTGGTTTATTGATTAAGGCACGACTGGTATAAGCAATCCACTCCAAAGCAGAGGCCAAAGGTGCTGGTATCGTGTGGTCATACTCAGGTGTTGAAATAATCACACCATCTGCGGCAAGAATTTTTTCTGAAAAAGCTTGAACTTCAGCTGGCGCTAGCTTGTCCTCAGGTTCGTTAAAGGCTGGCAATTGTTTGATTTCCAATACCTCAATGTCGGCTTTATCCGAAAAGTGCTTTTGCATAAATTTCAAGAGTTTCCGATTGGTTGAGCGATCTGAATTGGTTCCAACGATAGCAACTAGTTTCATCTTGGTACCCCTTTCATTTATTTAATCTACTTTCATTATACTACTTTAGAAAATCTTGTAAATCCTTGATAATAAAGACCGTGTTATTCTATCAGATTATCGTACTTTAGTACAAGTTCGTGAAAAAATTAACAAAATATCTTCTTAAACTATTGACCAGCTTCCTTAACTATGATATAGTCTTGGTGAAAAAATATACATTTAAGGAGGATGTTTTTATGAAAGAGACATTCAATCGTTGGAGGATTTTAGTCGCGTCTACAGCCATTCTTCTTTGCACAGGTGCCGTCTATTCCTTTTCTGTTTTTGCCGGACCACTTAGCAGTTCAACAAGCTGGTCCATGTCCGATATTATGTTAGCATTTGCTATCAACTCTGCAATCGGCCCTATTCCCATGATTCTAGGAGGTTATTTAGTTGACAAAGGTTATGTAAAATGGACTATCTCCCTAGGCGCTCTCCTATTTGCTAGCGGATTTTACTTAACCGGCTATGCCAATTCACCAGCCATGCTTTATTTGACCTATGGATTAATGGCCGGGCTTGGTCAAGGTTTTGCCTATTCGGGTGCCCTCTCCAATTCACTTCGCCTCTTCCCTGATAAACGTGGCTTAGCCTCTGGAATTCTGACAGGCGGCATGGGATTTGCCGCAGTCATCGCTTCTCCAGTCGCGAGCAATCTCATTCAACAACAAGATGCTTTCTTTGCTTTTCGTACAATTGGGCTAGTCTATATTGTTGTTATCATCTGTGCAATTTTCTTTATCAAGGCAGCTCCAAGTGGCTACCAACCAGCAGGCTGGAAAGCTCCAGTACAAACTAAGCAAGGACCTACTAATAAAAACTGGAAACAAATGCTACAAAGTCCTCTGTTTTACATTATCATTAGCATGTTCTTTGTTGGCGCCTTTTCTGGTTTGATGATTGCCTCTCAAGCATCACCAATCGGTCAATCAATGTTTGGACTCTCTGCTGGTACTGCAGCTCTCTATGTTTCTCTCTATTCCATTGCAAACTCTAGTGGTCGTTTTATCTGGGGATCACTTTCTGATAAAATTGGCCGTTCAAAGACCTTATTGATTATCTATTCTGTCATTGTCCTAGCTTTATTCTCCCTAACTATCGTCCCTGGTCAATTCGGGTTTACCTTAGGAATTATTGGACTTGGTATCTGCTTTGGTGGTGTTATGGGGGTCTTCCCATCTATCGTCATGGAAAATTACGGTCCTGCAAATCAAGGAGTCAACTACGGTATCGTCTTCACTGGATATTCTTTAGCAGCATTTTTCGCTCCCAGAGTCGCTGTTCAAATGGCAATGGCTAATGATGGAAATTATAGTGTAGCTTTTTATGTTGCTATTGCTTTGGCCTTCATTGGACTTATGCTTACTATTTTTTATATGAAAAAGAAAGCTTAAAGCCCGAAAACTTCCTAGATAAGGAAGTTTTTTTGGTATAATAAAAGTAGTAATAGTATATTGGGAGGATTTACCATGGCAGACCGTTCACGTTTCTTACGAGATAACCCATCTGACTTCCCATATGATTTTGAAAAACAAATCTTATCCAAAACATCTCCTGACACAATCTATCATTGTCATACTGAACTAGAGATTATTTACGTTACAAAGGGTTCTGCCATCGTTCATATCAACTCAGAACGCTTTGAAAGTCGCGAAGGAGATATATTTCTTATCCAACCGACCTCTCTCCATGCTATCTATTCTCGCAAAGTTCAAGAACTATTTTCTACCAGCTTTCGAATTCATCTAGATTATCTTGGGAGAAGTCAAATTGACAGCTTTAGCCAACGCTATATCCAACCCCTCCACTCTGGTCACTTTTGCCTCACTCCTCAAATATCACCAGGCGATAAAGCCTATGATCAAATTCAATCCTGCCTTCTTTCCCTCTTTTCTATCCTTGAAGAAAAAGGCATATACTACGACCTACTCATAAAATCTAAACTATACGAATTGCTTCATCTTCTCTTTAAGTATAGATACGTCAATCGACACTATACAGATGATACCTACCAAAAATACCAAAAACTAAAAGAAGTGATTTGCTACCTTGAACAGCATTACTCAGAACCCATTCATATTGAGCAACTGGCTGCAACATTTGGATATAGTAAAAATCACTTTATGAGTATTTTCAAGCAACATACTGGAGCCAGTTGTATGGACTACCTGCTCCAGTTACGTCTTGAGAAATCCTGTGAGAAACTCGTCCAAACCAATCTCAGCATTCAAGAAATTGCAAGCCAGGTCGGTTTCACCAACCTTTCAAACTTCAACCGTCAATTTAAGCAACACTATCATTTAACACCTAGACAGTATCGAAATCAACAACTTAAAAAGAAAACATGATTCTTTCTCCTTAGTCTTTTCTAAGGAGTTTTTTCAAATAAAAAAGCCACCTGATTGGGTGGCCTCTTTAGGGAGATTATTATGAAAAAGAAAAGTTTAGGATTTCATTAAATAAAGTTAGGAGGTCTTTATTTAATGATTATATGATACAAGATGAATCTTAAAGCTAACTTAACTTTTTCTTTGATTTATCTTTTTTTAAAAAATTTTTTTCAAAATGGATTTTTCCTCCCCAAGTCCTAAAAAAGCCACCTGATTGGGTGACTTCTTTAGGAGATTATGATGAAAAAGAAAAGTTTGGGATTTCATTAAATAAAGTTAGGAGGTCTTTATCTAATAACCATATAATACACGAGGAGACTTAAACTTTACTTAATAAAAAATAATTTTTTTATCTTTTTCTATCCACCCAAATCATTCCTGTACAATCATAAGTAGATAGGGTTTCAAAGCCCAGAGAACGGTAGAATCCCAAGTTTTTATCTGTTTGGTCTGTCACCAGTTGGACTTGATAGGCATCTTTGTAATCACCTAAAGCCTCTTTCATCAAGTCGCTACCAATCCCTTGGCGCTGATAGCTAGGCAAAACGATCAAATCCTGGACAAAAACCGATGAAAAACCATCTCCGACCAAACGGACCAAGCCAACCACGGCATCTCCATCACGTGCCAAATAAATCGCTAATGAGTTAGATAAGGCCTTCTCCAACATTTGGGGTTGATGTGTATAATTTGTCCATCCAACTGCCTGATAGAGATGCAAAACATCCTCTAACTTGACAATTTCTTGCTTTTTAATAGTGATCATGTCAACACCTCTTAGAGCTCTCTCAAACTCTTGTACTGCTGCCCATTTTTATCAAAATTTTCAGGAACCAACCATGCTTCCAAACGAGTTTTGACTTGGTGCCAGTCCTTATCAATCATCGACAGCCAATCCGTATCTCTAGTTCGCCCCTTATAAACGACAGCCTGACGGAAGGTTCCTTCATAGACAAAGCCCAAACGTTCTGCTGCTCGTCTTGATGGGATATTTAGAGCATCGCATTTCCACTCGTAGCGACGATAGTTAAGCTCCTCAAAAACATAGCGCGCCAAGAGATACTGGGCTTCTGTCCCTATTCGTGTTCCCCTTAGCTCTGGAGAAAAAATAACAGTCCCAACTTCAACTACACGATTATTTTGGTCGATGCGCATAAGCGAAAAGGTTCCCAAGACCTTACCCGTCTTCCTATCCAAGATAGCATAGAAAAAACGGTCCTTACGAGTCAACATCTGGTTTAAAAGGCTGACTAGTTCCTCCCTATTTGCTACTGGCTCCTGAAAGAGGTAGGTCCACATCTCCCGAGGAGTATCTGGGCCATAAACAGCTAGTAAATCTTCCGCGTGCTTTTCTACCGAAAGAGCCTCTATCCGAGCGTAGCGCCCTTCTAAGAAATCAATGGAAGGCAATTCACCTGGTGTATAACCTTTCATTGACTCACCAATCATCTGACCATATTCATTTACTGGCATCGCTTTCTCCTTGTTTTACTTTTCAAACTTTATAGTTGCCCATAGTATATCATACTTTCATAAGAAGATTCAAAAAATCCTCCAGATTCTACTCTGAAGGATTCCTATCTTATTTCACAACGATATTAACGAGTTTAGTTGGCTTCAATAGTCCAGTGGACTATTGAAGGTGGCAGATAGAGCTAATAAACTCGTTATTTAACGACGATATTAACGAGTTTGTTAGGTACCGCAATCACTTTGACAATTTCCTTGCCATCAATCTCTGCTTTGACTTTGTCATCAGCAAGAGCGACTGCTTGCAATTCTTCGCGTGATAGATCTTTAGCGACCATGAGTTTAGCACGGACTTTTCCTTTGATTTGGACAACGATTTCGATTTCGTCTTCAACCAATTTGCTTTCGTCCCATGTTGGCCAAGCTACATAAGAGATAGATTCGCCAGTTGCTGCGACTGTTTGCCAGAGCTCTTCTGCCAAGTGAGGCGCAAATGGAGCGATCAATTGGATAAAGCCTTTGGCATAGTCCACATAGAGCTTGTCTTCCTTGTTAGCTGCGTTGACAAAGACCATAAGTTGGGCAATAGCTGTGTTGAATTTCAATGATTCGATTTGTTCTGTTACAGACTTGACAGTCTCATTGTAGACCTTGTCAAGAGCACCATTGTTTTCCGCAACGATTTCTTTGGTTGTCATCAAACGGTAAACACGGTCGAGGAACTTACGGCTTCCTTCCAGACCTTCTTCAGACCAAGCGATGGAAGCATCAAGTGGTCCCATAAACATTTCATAGACTCGAAGGGTATCGGCACCGTATTGTTCCACCACATCGTCTGGGTTGACCACGTTCTTGAGAGATTTCGACATTTTGGCTGGTGCTTGCTCCAATTCTTCTCCTGTTTCCACATGGAAGAAGGAACCATCACGTTTTTCAACCTTGTCAGTCGCCACAAGAGCCCCACGGTGGTCACGGTAGCTTGTTCCCAAAATCATTCCTTGGTTAAAGAGTTTTTGGAATGGTTCTTTAGTTGGAACAACACCGATATCATAGAGGAATTTATGCCAGAAACGAGCGTAAAGTAAGTGAAGAACAGCATGCTCTGCCCCACCCACGTAGATATCCACTGGCAACCATTGTTTGAGAAGGTCCTCATCAGCCAATTTCTCAGTATTGTGTGGGTCAATATAACGGAGGTAGTACCAGCTTGAACCAGCCCACTGTGGCATGGTATTGGTCTCACGACGACCTTTGACACCATCTTCACGAGTCACCTCAAGCCAGTCTGTCAAGTTAGCCAATGGACTTTCACCAGTACCTGAAGGACGGATGTCCTTGGTTACTGGCAAGACAAGTGGCAATTCACTTTCTGGAACAGCAGTTGAAGTCCCATCTTCCCAATGAATAATTGGGATTGGCTCACCCCAGTAACGTTGACGGCTAAAGAGCCAGTCGCGGAGACGGTAGGTGATTCTCTCTTGACCACATTCTTTTTCTTCCAACCAAGCGACAATCTTAGCAATAGCATCTTCTTTATTGAGTCCATCTAGGAAATCTGAATTGACATGAAGCCCATCTTCAGTATAAGCAGCTTCTGCCACATTACCACCTTCAAGTACTTCTACGATTGGAAGACCAAACTGTTTGGCAAATTCCCAGTCACGTTGGTCGTGGGCTGGCACAGCCATGACAGCACCTGTTCCATAGCTAGCAAGAACGTAGTCCGCAATCCAGATTGGAATTTCTTTGCCATTGACAGGGTTGATGGCATAAGCACCAGTCCATACACCAGTTTTTTCTTTGGCAAGGTCGGTACGAGCCAAGTCAGACTTGAGACTAGCTTGGTGTTTGTAATCAGCAACTGCTTCAGCTTGTTCTGGACTGACGATAGCATCTACCAAATCATGCTCAGGTGCCAATACAGTGAAAGTCGCACCAAAGAGGGTATCAGGTCGCGTCGTAAAGACGGTGAATTCCTTGTCAGTCCCTTTCACTTTGAAAGTTACATTGGCACCAGTTGATTTCCCAATCCAGTTGCGTTGCATGTCCTTGATAGACTCTGGCCAATCCAACTCATCCAAGTCATTGAGCAAGCGCTCTGCATAAGCCGTGATTTTAAGCATCCATTGGCGCATTGGTTTGCGGACAACGGGATAACCTCCACGCTCAGATGTTCCGTCAGGAAGGACTTCTTCATTGGCAATGGCTGTTCCTAGTTCCTCAACCCAGTTTACTGGTACTTCCGCTTCATAGGCCAAGCCTTTTTCGTAAAGCTTGGTGAAGATCCACTGAGTCCACTTGTAATAGTTTGGATCTGTGGTGTTGACTTCACGATCCCAGTCGTAAGAGAATCCAAGCGCATTGATTTGACGTTTGAAGTTGGCAATGTTTTCCGCTGTAAACTCTGCCGGGTCATTCCCCGTATCCATAGCGTATTGCTCTGCAGGCAAACCAAAGGCATCCCATCCCATTGGGTGAAGGACATTGTAGCCTTGCGCACGTTTGTAACGGCTGAGAATATCCGTTGCTGTATAGCCTTCTGGGTGTCCTACGTGCAATCCAGCTCCTGATGGATATGGGAACATATCGAGAGCATAAAACTTCGGTTTTGACGCATCTGTTCCTGTCTTAAATGTATGATGTTGAGCCCAGTAGCCCTGCCACTTAGGCTCAATTTCCTTATGATTGTAAAAACTCATGGTATCTCTCCAATTTTATGATGTTACTATTATACCATTTTTAGGGGAATTTGAAAGACGAGAAAGAATCTTTTCCCTCCATTGTTAAGAAAGATTGGCTCTGAAAACACTCTTGCTAAACTAAATAAAAATAGCTCCTATACGGAGCTATCTTGATCAATGCTTATTTTCTTTCATCTTCTGCTGTCCTAGCTCCCGATAACGACGGTCACCGACGATTTCAACAGTAAACTGGCCGTCTTCATATTCAAGGATTGTCACACTACCATTATCTAGACCATGCGGATGCATGCCATTGATGAGGTAAACCATCGTACCAATGGTCATTCCATGGCTGACGACAAGAGCACTGCCCCCACCTTGTTCTTCCATTTCTTTGGCAATCGCTTCAAAGCCTTCCTTGATTCGACCACTGAGTTTTTCCCAACCTTCTGCCCAGCCTGCAGTATCAACCTCAACTAGACCTTCTGCTAGCTCTGCATAGGATAACTGATGAACATGATCCACCTTGAAAACACGAGGAATAACCCCCATAAAGAGGTCCCCATCATAGGCCCCATCAAAACTACCAAAACACCACTCACGGATTCGCTTGTCCATGCGGTAAGGGATTTTCCCCTGCAATCCAAGTTCTTCTAAGATAATTCCCATGGTTTGAATAGTGCGCCCTGAATCACTGGAATAAGCCCGGTCAAACTGCAAACCAGACTCTCTCAAGCCAATTCCCAACTCATGAATTCCCAACTCACCTTCTGCGGTTAGAGGCGTATCACTCCATCCTTGAGCACGTCCAATCGTGTTAAACATCGTTTTTCCATGACGTACCAAGTATAATCTTACTTTAGACATTTTCTATCCTCCATTTTCTTCTATTATATCATGGATCAAAGAAATATTTGGCTTTCAAAAGCAAAGCTCCTTCTCCTAATTTGCCACAAGAAAAGCTACCCTTATGGTAGCTTCCCTAGGAGATTATTATGAAAAAGTTTAGGATTTCTATTAAATAAAGTTAGGAGGTCTTTATTTAATGATTATAGTATACACAGTCATCCTTAAACTCAACTTAAATCCTCTCTCTTTTTTATTAATTTTTAAAACTATGGATTGGAGCTGGGATTTGCCCACCGCGAGAGATGAAATCAATAGACGAAGCCCCGTTGACCTTCATCACTGGAGCTGTCCCTAGCAAGCCACCAAACTCTATCATGTCGCCTTCTTTGCCCTTTGGAATAATACGGACAGCTGTTGTCTTCATATTAATGACACCAATTGCTGCCTCATCCGCGATCATAGCTGCAATGGTTTCAGCAGGCGTATCTTCCGGAATGGCAATCATGTCCAACCCAACAGAACAGATAGCCGTCATAGCTTCCAGTTTTTCTAAATTTAGGGAGCCATTTTGCACCGCTGCAATCATCCCCTCATCTTCAGAGACAGGGATAAAAGCTCCTGACAAGCCACCAACCTGATTACAAGCCATGACTCCGCCCTTCTTAACTTGGTCATTGAGCAAGGCAAGCGCTGCTGTTGTTCCATGGGTTCCAACTGTTTCCAAGCCCATCTCCTCGAGAACTCGAGCCACAGAATCGCCAACTGCAGGAGTTGGTGCCAAGCTTAGGTCGACAATTCCAAAGTCAACACCAAGGCGTTCACTTGCCATTTGACCAACTAGCTGACCGATACGAGTAATCTTAAAGGCTGTTTTCTTGACCGTCTCGGCTACTACATCAAAGCTCTGTCCACGAACCTTTTCCAAGGCGCGCTTGACCACACCAGGACCCGAAACCCCGACATTAATGATAACATCTGCTTCGCCAACACCATGGAAGGCCCCCGCCATAAAAGGATTGTCCTCAACAGCATTAGCAAATACGACCAACTTGGCTGCACCCATATCTGATAGCGCAGCTGTTTCCTTGATGATACGTCCCATATCAGCAACTGCAGTCATGTTGATACCTGACTTGGTCGAGCCGATATTGACGGACGAACAAACCTTTTCTGTCTCAGCTAGAGCGCGTGGGATAGAATTGATGAGAATCTCATCTCCTTTTTGGTAGCCCTTTTGTACCAAAGCTGAGAATCCACCAATAAAGTCAACACCAATCTCCTTGGCAGCCTTATCAAGAGCCTTTGCCAAAACGACATAGTCAGTCGCATCAGTCGCAGCACCAATTAAAGAAATCGGAGTCACCGATACTCGTTTATTAACAATAGGAATCCCAAGTTCTGCAGCAATTTCATCTCCCACAGCCACTAGATTTGCAGCTTTAGAGGTGATTTTTTGGTAAATCTTTTCAGCAGCACGTTCAATATCTGGATCAATACAGTCCAAAAGGGAGATGCCCATGGTGATGGTTCTGATATCGAAGTTCTGCTCTTCGATCATGGCAATGGTTTCCGTAACTTGTCTAATATCCATGATGCCCTCCTAGATATTATACATAGCATCAAAAATCGCTGAACTTTGAATATTGATTTTAACATTCAAGGACTGGCCGAAAGTTTCAAACTCATTTCGGAGATAAGTGAAATCCTGCTTTTCGTCACTAGAAACGACCGCCATCATGGTAAAGTATTCATCCAACACCGTCTGAGAAATATCGTCAATATTCAAACCCAACTCTGCAATCTTAGTAGACACGCCTGCAACAATCCCAGCCTTGTCCTTACCAACCACTGTAATAATAGCCTTCATCCTTATACCCCATTTCTACGATTTTTAGAAAACCTGAACGTTTTTGATTTTCTTTTTCCCTAGTATAGCATATTTCCGTAAAAAATACTAAAAAACGCCTGCTTACGAAGTTGTTCTTAAGAAAAAAACAATTTCGTAAACAAGCGTCTACCCTATCAAATGATGATGAGTGTTCCCGCTAGGACTGAAGTCCCAGCGGTAGACCAGAGCTAGACTAAGAGCACAAGACTCCATCATCATAACACTCAACAAAATTGATGATTTTATACTAATTCGATGATCGCCATTGGCGCAGCATCACCACGACGTGGTTCAGTTTTAAGGATACGAGTGTATCCACCGTTACGTTCAGCATAACGAGGTGCGATTTCTGAGAACAATTTTTGAAGTGCTGTAGTAGAAGTGTACTTATCAGTTGCTTCATCATAGTTTTCAGATGCGATTTCATTACGTACGAAAGCAGCTGCTTGACGACGTGCATGCAAATCACCACGTTTACCTAGAGTAATCATTTTTTCAACAGTTTTACGGATTTCTTTAGCACGAGCTTCAGTTGTCACGATTGATTCGTTGATCAAAAGGTCAGTTGTCAAATCGCGAAGCATTGCTTTACGTTGTGAGCTAGTGCGTCCTAGTTTACGGTAAGCCATGTATTCCTCCTTTATTTATCTTTTAATCCAAGACCCAAGTCAATGAGTTTGAGTTTCACTTCTTCCAAACTCTTGCGTCCAAGATTTCGTACTTTCATCATCTCTGCTTCAGATTTTTCTGTCAAATCATGCACAGTGTTGATACCGGCACGTTTCAAACAGTTGTATGAACGCACAGACAAGTCCAGTTCCTCAATCGTACGATCCAAAATACGATCGTCAGATTCAGTATCAGCTTCTTTCATCACTTCAGTTGACTTAGCAATCTCAGTAAGATTTGTAAACAAATCAAGATGTTCTGTCAAGATACGCGCTGAAAGCCCTAAAGCATCTTCTGGAATAATTGTTCCATTAGTCAAGATTTCAAGGGTTAATTTGTCAAATCCATCATTGCTACCTACACGAGCAGGCTCTACTTGATAGTTGACTTTTGTAACTGGTGTATAAATAGAATCTACAGCAAGTGTTCCAACTGGTGCATTATCTTTTTTGTTTTCATCAGCAGGTACATATCCACGACCACTGTTAACAGTCATTGTCGCTTTTAGAGAAGAACCTTCACCGATTGTAAAGAGATAATGATCTGGATTTACAATTTCAATATCACTATCAGTCAAAATGTCTCCAGCTGTAATTTCAGCAGGACCTTCAACGTCAAGTTCAATGATTTTTTCGTCTTCAACGTATGATTTCACTGCAATCCCTTTAATGTTCAGAATGATTTGCATCACGTCTTCACGAACACCTGGAACTGTGTCAAACTCATGCAAGACACCTTCAATGTTGATAGATGTCACTGCTGCTCCTGGTAGAGAAGCTAGTAGTACACGACGAAGAGAGTTACCAAGAGTTGTACCGTAGCCACGTTCAAGTGGTTCGATTACAAACTTGCCATAATCTTTATTTTCATCAATTTTTGTTATATTTGGTTTTTCAAACTCAATCATTTAGTTACTCCCTCTTAAACGAAAAGCAGTGTAATGCGATGATTATACACGGCGACGTTTTGGAGGACGAGCACCATTGTGTGGCACTGGAGTCACATCACGAATTGCTGTTACTTCAAGACCAGCGGCAGCAAGCGCACGAATAGCTGACTCACGACCAGAACCTGGACCTTTTACAGTAACTTCAACTGATTTAAGACCGTGTTCTTGTGCAGATTTAGCAGCAGCTTCAGAAGCCATTTGAGCAGCGAATGGTGTAGATTTACGAGAACCTTTGAAACCAAGAGCACCAGCTGATGACCAAGCAATTGCATTACCATGCACATCAGTAATCATAACAATAGTGTTATTAAATGTAGCGTGAATATGAGCAATACCAGATTCGATATTCTTTTTCACACGACGTTTACGTGTTGGTTTAGCCAAGACTTTTACCTCCTATATTATTTTTTCTTACCAGCAATCGCAACAGCTTTACCTTTACGAGTGCGAGCGTTGTTTTTAGTGTTTTGTCCACGGACAGGAAGTCCACGACGGTGACGAATACCACGGTAAGAACCGATTTCCATCAAACGTTTGATGTTCAAGTTTACTTCACGACGAAGGTCACCTTCAACTTTGATTGCATCCACTTCACGACGGATAGCATCTTCTTGATCTGATGTAAGGTCACGTACACGAACATCTTCTGAGATTCCAGCAGCTGCCAAAATTTTCTTAGATGTTGCAAGTCCGATACCATAAACGTAAGTCAATGAGATTACTACGCGTTTGTCATTTGGAATGTCAACTCCAGCAATACGAGCCATGTTTTCTCCTTTCTATCTTATCCTTGACGTTGTTTGTGTTTTGGATTTGCTGGGCAAATTACCATAACACGACCATTACGACGAATTACTTTACAGTATTCGCAAATTGGTTTGACCGATGGTCTTACTTTCATTTCTTATCCCTCCAAGTTTTTCGATTATTTAAAGCGGTAAGTGATACGTCCACGTGTCAAGTCATATGGACTCATCTCGACAGTAACACGATCTCCCGCTAAAATACGAATATAGTTTTTACGAATTTTACCAGAAACTGTTGCTAAAATCTGATGTCCATTTTCAAGTTCAACCGTAAACATTGCGTTAGGCATTGTATCGACTACTTTGCCTTCAACTTCAATCACATCGTCTTTTGCCACGCAAAAGCACCTCCATAAATTTCGATTCGATGCCTCTGAAAACAGAGACAACAATTATAAGTCAGACTATTTCAGTATAACATTTGTAGCGATTTTTTGCAAGTGTGAAAAACGCTTTATTTCAAATTTGTCAATACTTTTTCGATGTCTTTGAACACATCATTGATATCTTGATTTCCTTCGATATCGTGAACTAATCCTTTGACACGGTAGTGAGCAATGATTGGTTCACCTTGGGCAATATTCACATCCAAACGACGCTTCACTGTCTCAGGTTTGTCATCTTCACGTTGGTAGTAATCTTCCTCTTTATAGTCAACTGGTGGGTTGAAAACTTTGTGGAAGGTTTCACCTGTTTCGCGGTGGATGATACGACCACTCAAACGTTCCAAGAGACAATCTGGATTCACTTCGATATTGATCACGCCTTCTAGTTCGATACCAAGTTCCGCCAATGTTTTGTCCAAGGCATGGGCTTGTTCAATCGTACGTGGGTAACCATCCAACAAGAAACCTGTTTCCTTGATGTCGTCCTGTGAAAGGCGTTCTTTAACGATTCCATTTGTAACTTCATCTGGAACCAACTCACCTTTGTCAATATATGACTTCGCAAGTACACCCATTTCAGTTTGATTTGCCATAGCAGCACGGAACATATCTCCAGTTGAAATGTGTGCCACGTGGAATTGCTCCACAATTTTAGCTGCTTGCGTTCCCTTACCTGCTCCAGGTAAGCCCATAATCAAAAGATTCATGATAGGATCTCCTTATTTTGTATTTAAATAGAAGTAGAAATTTGTTTCAACCCCTATTTTAAAACAAAATAGAAGAGGGGAGACGAAAATCTCTCTGATAGATAGATCTTCATACTCCACTCTCTAAGCAAAAGTAATCTTGCTTTTATTCTGTTTTGTCCATGAAACCAACATACTTACGTTTCAATAGGTAACCTTCTAGCTGTTTGATTCCTTCGATACCAGTTGAGATAATGATCAAAAGACTAGTTCCCCCAAAAGCAACAGCTTCTGAAAGACCAAAGACATCTTTTGCCACAATCGGCAAGATAGAAATCACACCAAGGAAGATTGATCCGACAGTCGCAAGGCGACGAAGAAGTTTCGACATGAACTCTTCAGTACCCTTACCAGGACGGACACCATGAATGTAGGCTCCACTCTTTTGCAAGTTTTCTGCTGCTTTCTCTGGATTGATCTGTACAAATGTATAGAAGAATGTAAAGAGAATGATCAACAAGGCATACATAGCAACACCTGTCGGAGATGTTGTAGATAACATTTCCTGTGCTGTACGTACCCAAGCCCAATCATGACCTGTAGCACTCAAAAATTGAAGAATGGCTGCAGGTGCTGCTGTAATGGAACTTGCAAAGATAACTGGGATAACCCCCGCTGGGTTCACCTTCAATGGAAGGTATGAGCTTGATGGGGCTCCTTGAGCAACTTTTGTATATTGGATTGAAATTTTATATTCTGCCTGTTGAACAAAGGTTGTAAAGTAAACAATCAACAAGACAGCGATAATCAAAATAACGACAAAGATAATAGATGAAGTCAAACGGCTACTTGGAATATTGACGAAGTAGTCAACATAGATGCCTTTAATCATCTCAGGAATTGAAGCAACAATACCTGCAAAGATGATCATAGAAACACCGTTTCCGTATCCCTTATCTGTAATTTGTTCCCCGAGCCAAGTTACAATCATACTACCTGCTGTGAGGATAATACCAATGGTAACAAAAACTTGTGGAGTTAAAGCTGTCGTTAATAATTTCGCTCCAGATAGAGTATTAAATCCTGCTGTAATCCCGATAGATTGAACAAATGCAAGCACAAGCGCAATATAACGAGTAGCTTGGTTTAGTTTTCTCCGTCCTACTTCCCCTTGTTTGCCCCACTCTACAAACTTCGGTAAAATATCCATTTGTAGCAATTGAACAACGATGGAAGCAGTGATATAAGGACTTACTCCGAGTGCAAAAACGGAGAAGTTCTTCATGGCGTTCCCTGAAACAAGACTAAGCATGTTCAAGAAAGATAAACCACTGAGAGCTTCTAAACTTTTTGCATTCACACCTGGAACAGTGATACTTGTCCCAATACGGAAAACAAGGATGATAAAAATCGTAAAGAGAATTTTTGATCGAACTTGTTTAACCTTGAGCGCTTCTTTTAGTAATTTAAAAAACATGGGTCACCTCTCTTAGATGACTTCTACAGAACCACCTTTAGCAGTGATAGCTTCCTCAGCTGATTTAGAGAATTTAGCTGCTTTCACAGTCAATTTCTTAGTCAACTCACCGTTACCAAGAATTTTAACTCCTGATTTTTCAGCTTTCACAATTCCTGCTTCGATAAGTACAACTGGAGTTACTTCTGCACCGTCTTCAAAGACGTTCAATTGGTCAAGGTTTACAATTGCATATTCTTTAGCGTTGATGTTAGTGAATCCGCGTTTTGGAAGACGACGGAACAATGGAGTTTGTCCACCTTCAAAACCAAGGCGAACTCCGCCACCGCTACGAGCTTTTTGACCTTTTTGACCGCGACCAGATGTTTTACCGTTACCTGATGAAGTACCACGACCAACACGGTTACGTACTTTACGAGAACCTTCTGCAGGTTTCAATTCATGAAGTTTCATTATTATTTTCTCCTCTTTTGTAAAATGCTAGCGCCGATAAGAGAGAAAAGGTTGTCTCCCTTATCAACTCGCCTATACATCGTCATCTTAGATGACTATACCTAGTTTTAGGGGATGAGTATTGCCACATCCCCTAAAAATTCATTAGTTTACTTCTTCAACTGTTACCAAGTGAGATACTGCAGTGATCATACCACGGATAGCAGCGTTGTCTTCTTTGATAACAGAGCTGTTCAATTTGCCAAGTCCAAGTGCTACAACAGTTTTACGTTGTGATGGAATGCGTCCGATTGGAGACTTAGTCAAAGTAATTTTAATTTGAGCCATTTTATCCCCTTTCTTATGCCAAATCAGAAACTGAAATACCACGAAGGGCAGCAACTTCTTCAGCGCGTTTCAATTGTTTCAAACCTTCAACAGTTGCGCGAACAATGTTGATTGGAGTGTTAGAACCAAGTGATTTAGATGTAATATCTGCCACACCTGCCAATTCCACAACGGCACGAACTGCACCACCAGCGGCAACTCCAGAACCTTCTACAGCAGGTTTCAACAATACTTTAGCTCCACCGAATTCTGAAAGAACTTCGTGTGGGATTGTTGTTCCAACCATAGGAACTTCAATCAAGTTTTTCTTAGCATCTTCTACTGCTTTGCGGATTGCTTCTGGAACTTCTTGAGCTTTACCAGTACCAAATCCTACGCGACCATTGTGGTCACCAACAACAACAAGAGCTGCGAAACGAAGACGACGTCCACCTTTAACAACTTTTGTAACACGGTTGACAGCAACTACGCGTTCTTCTAATTCAACTGCATTGTCTTTAAATGCCATTTTCTAGTGTCCTCCTATTAGAATTTCAATCCGTTTTCACGAGCTGCATCAGCCAAAGCTTTCACACGTCCGTGATATAGATATCCACCGCGGTCGAACACCACTTCTGAAATACCTTTAGCGTTTGCACGTTCTGCAACGAGTTTACCGACAGCAACGGCTTGTTCAGTTTTAGTTCCTTTTGAAACTTCTTTGTCAAGAGTTGAAGCACTTGCGAGCGTTACACCCGCTACGTCATCAATCACTTGAGCGTAGATGCCTGTATTAGAACGGAATACGTTCAAACGTGGGCGATCAGCAGTTCCAGAGAGTTTTCCGCGAACGCGACGGTGGCGTTTTTGGCGGAGTTTGTTTTTATCTGGTTTAGAAATCACAGTTTTCACCTCTTTAGTTTTAAATCGTGTGCTATGCACTAAGTTGGAAAATAGGTTGGTGGTTGAAAATCAACCACTCAACATTATTTACCTGTTTTACCTTCTTTACGGCGAACGAATTCACCAACGTAACGGATACCTTTACCTTTATATGGTTCTGGTGAACGAAGGCTACGTACGTAAGCAGCTGTTTGACCAACTACTTCTTTTGAAATTCCGCTAACAACGATTGTTGTTGGGTTTGGAAGTTCAAAAGTAATTCCTTCTGGAGCTTCAACTTCGTCTGGATGAGATTTACCAACAGCCAAAACAAGTTTAGATCCTTGAAGTTGTGCACGGTAACCAACCCCGCGCATTTCAAGTTCTTTCTTGAATCCTTCTGATACACCAACAACCATGTTGTTCAAAAGGGCACGAGTAGTTCCGTGGATTGTTTTCATTTCTTTTGAATCGTTTGGACGGTGAAGAGTTACTTCAGTACCTTCCACACGAATTTCAATATCTTTTGAGAACTCACGAGTAAGTTCTCCTTTAGGTCCTTTTACAGTTACAACGTTGTCATTGTTAGTGATTTCAACACCAGCAGGCAACACGATAACTTTATTACCAATACGTGACATGTTTATTTTCTCCTGTTAAATTGTCAGGCCAGAACGGCCAGTTTTCACGGGGGCTTAAATCGATTTCTCGATTTAAAGGAACATTTAGGTTTCAATTTTAAAGTGAATCTAGGCATCGTCTCACAGGCATAACTTTGGGTTAGGTAAGAGACGATAACGAAGAGTCACAAAGAAATTGGAAGCTAAATATTACCAAACGTAAGCGATAACCTCACCACCAACGTTCTTTTGGCGAGCTTCTTTATCAGTAAGCAAACCTTCAGAAGTTGAAAGAATAGCAATTCCAAGTCCGTTAAGAACTTTTGGAAGATCTTCACGTTTCTTGTAGACACGAAGTCCTGGTTTAGAAACACGTTTCAAGTTAGTGATAACTTTTTCACCGTTTGGTCCGTATTTAAGGAATACACGGATGATGCCTTGTTTGTCATCTTCGATGATTTCTACGTTCTTAACAAAACCTTCGCGTTTAAGGATTTCAGCAATCCCTTTTTTGATGTTTGATGCAGGTACTTCAAGTACTTCGTGTTTCGCTTGGTTAGCGTTACGAATACGAGTTAGGAAGTCTGCGATTGGGTCAGTCATAACCATTTTGTTTTTCTCCTCTTACTAGTAGTTTGCAAGTTGCACTTGCTAGTTAATGATTGAGCTGGGCTCAGATAGTATTGACACATTCAAATGAGAGAACTCTTATTTGAACACGAGCTACAACCTGTGCAAAAAAGATAAATTTGTTTTGGAGCATCGCTCCTTCACCAAATTTTCTATTTTTGCTGTGGTTGTTACGCTCTTTGTATCATGATATTACCAAGATGCTTTTGTTACACCAGGAATTTGTCCTTTGTAAGCTAATTCACGGAAGCAAACACGGCAAAGTTTAAATTTGCGGTAAACTGAATGTGGACGACCACATTTTTCACAACGAGTATAAGCTTGAGTAGAGAACTTCGCTGGACGTTTGTTCTTAGCAATCATTGATTTTTTAGCCATTAGATTTACCTCCTATATTATTTTGCAAAAGGCATTCCAAGGCCTGTAAGCAATGCACGTGACTCTTCGTCAGTGTTAGCAGTTGTTACGATAACGATGTCAAGACCACGAGTTTTGTCAACGTCATCAAAGTTGATTTCTGGGAAGATCAATTGTTCTTTCACACCAAGAGTGTAGTTTCCGCGTCCATCAAATGATTTTGTTGGAACACCGTGGAAGTCACGTACACGTGGAAGTGAAACTGAAACCAATTTGTCCAAGAATTCGTACATACGTTCACCACGAAGGGTAACTTTTGCACCGATCGCTACACCTTCACGAAGACGGAAGCCGGCGATTGATTTTTTAGCTTTAGTGATAAGTGGTTTTTGACCTGAGATAAGTGCCAATTCTTCAGCAGCTTTTTCAAGACTTTTAGCGTTTGATACAGCTTCACCAACACCCATGTTCAAAACGATCTTATCTACTTTAGGCACAGCCATCACTGATGAGTAGTTGAATTGTTCTGTCAAAGCAGGAACTACTTCATTAAGATATTTTTCTTTTAAACGATTTGCCATTATACTTCTCCTTTCCTTCGTGATTAATCAAGCACTTCGCCTGATTTTTTGTTGTAGCGAACTTTTTTACCGTCTACAAATTTGTAACCAACACGACCAGCTACACCATTTTTATCCAATACTTGGACGTTTGATACGTGGATAGCTGCTTCTTTCTCGATGATACCACCTTGAGGAAGCTCGTTAGTTGGACGTTGGTGTTTCTTAACGATGTTAACACCTTCAACGATAACTTTGTTTACTTTTGGAAGGGCAGTAAGGACAACGGCTTCTGTTCCCTTATCTTTACCAGCGATTACGCGAACTTTGTCGCCTTTTTTTACAAACATTAGGTTTCTCCTTGATTTTTCTTACGCCCATAAGGGCACCCTAGCTTGAAGCTAGGGGACTAGTTTGTTTTTTTAATATTAAAGTACTTCTGGAGCAAGTGACACGATCTTCATGAAGCCACCTTCACGCAATTCACGTGCAACTGGGCCAAAGATACGTGTTCCGCGAGGAGTTTTGTCTTCACGGATGATAACTGCTGCGTTTTCGTCAAATTTGATGTATGAACCATCAGCACGACGAGCACCTGATTTAGTACGAACGATAACAGCTTTTACAACGTCACCTTTTTTAACCGCACCACCAGGAGTAGCTTGTTTTACAGATGCCACGATAACATCACCGATGTTTGCAAATTTACGTCCTGAACCACCAAGAACTTTGATAGTCAAGATTTCGCGCGCACCGCTGTTGTCTGCGACTTTCAAACGAGTTTCTGTTTGAATCATTTCAGTTTTCTCCTTTCAGGTTTGATTAGATGATGACCGCTTCTTCAACAACTTCTACAAGACGGAAACGTTTTGTAGCTGAAAGCGGACGAGTTTCCATGATACGTACGATATCGCCTTCTTTGGCAACATTGTTTTCATCATGTGCTTTGTATTTCTTAGAGTAGTTAATACGTTTACCATAGACTGGGTGGTTACGTTTTGTTTCAACTACAACTGTGATTGTCTTGTCCATTTTGTCAGATACAACACGTCCAACAAGAACTTTACGATTATTGCGTTCCATTGAAATTTCTCCTTCCCTAGTCTATTATTTCGCTTCAGATTGAACTGTTTTGATACGAGCGATTTGTTTTTTAACTTCTTTCAAGCGAGCTGTTTGTTCCAATTGACCAGTAGCAGCTTGGAAGCGAAGTTCAAACAATTCTTTTTTCAATTCGTTTTCGCGCTTCGCGAGTTCTTCTTGAGAAAGACCACGAAGTTCTTTAACAAATTCTTTTACTTCATTAAGTTTCATGCCTTCTCCTTATTCTGCTTCACGTTTTACGAATTTACATTTAACTGGCAATTTGTGGCTTGCAAGACGAAGCGCTTCGCGAGCAATCTCTTCAGATACACCAGCGATTTCGAACATCACTTTACCACGTTTAACTGGTGCAACCCAACCTTCAGGTGCCCCTTTACCAGATCCCATACGCACACCGATAGCTTTAGCAGTGTATGATTTGTGTGGGAAGATTTTAATCCAAACTTTACCACCACGTTTCATGTAACGAGTCATGGCGATACGAGCAGCTTCGATTTGGCGGTTAGTGATCCAGTGGCTAGTTGTAGCTTGAAGACCGTATTCACCGAATGCTACTTCTTTTCCACCTTTTGCTTCACCGCGCATTTTCCCACGGAATTCACGACGGTGTTTAACACGTTTAGGTACTAACATTGGTTATTTACCTCCTTTAGTGTTTTTACGAGCTGGAAGAACTTCACCACGGTAGATCCATACTTTAACACCAAGTTTACCGTATGTAGTATCTGCTTCTTCCCAAGCGTAATCGATATCTGCACGAAGTGTGTGAAGTGGAACAGTTCCTTCAGAGTATCCTTCAGCACGGGCAATATCTGCACCGTTCAAACGACCTGATACTTGAGTTTTGATTCCTTTAGCTCCAGCACGCATTGCACGTTGAATTGCTTGTTTTTGTGCACGACGGAAAGCGACACGTTGCTCCAATTGACGAGCAATTCCTTCACCTACAAGGTGAGCATCCAAATCAGGTTGTTTGATTTCGATGATGTTGATGTGTACTTGTTTTCCAGTCAATTTGTTAAGTTTTGCACGGAGTGCATCAACGTTAGCACCACCTTTACCGATAACCATACCTGGTTTAGCAGTGTGAAGTGAAACGTTAACTTTGTTTACTGCGCGTTCAATTTCGATAGTTGAAACTGCTGCGTCAGCAAGTTCTTTTTGAACGAATTTACGGATTGCAAGATCTTCATGAAGGTAATCCGCGTATTCTTTTTCAGCATACCATTTGGCATCCCAATCACGGATGATGCCGACACGCATACCAATTGGATGTACTTTTTGACCCACGATGTTACCTCCTTATTTTTCTGCAACAGCCACAGTGATGTGAGCTGTACGTTTGTTGATTGGTGAAGCTGAACCTTTCGCACGTGGACGGAAACGTTTCATAGTTGGTCCTTCGTTTGCGAATGCTTCAGATACTACCAAGTTAGCTTTGTCCAAACCAAAGTTGTTTTCAGCGTTAGCTACAGCTGAATTCAAAACTTTCAAGATGATTTCAGCAGCTTTGTTTGGTGTGAATGTCAAGATTGCAATAGCATCGGCTACGCTTTTACCACGGATATTGTCAAGAACAAGACGTGATTTACGAGGTGAAACACGTACTGTACGAGCCATTGCTTTAGCTGAAGTAATTTCTGCCATTTATGTTCTCCTTATTTTCTACGTGTTTTCTTGTCGTCTGCAGCGTGACCTTTGTAAGTACGAGTTGGTGCAAATTCACCAAGTTTGTGACCTACCATGTCTTCTTGGATGTAAACAGGTACGTGTTTACGTCCGTCATAAACTGCGATAGTGTAACCAATGAAACTTGGGAAGATCGTTGAACGACGTGACCAAGTTTTGATAACTTTTTTCTTTTCGTCGTTAGCTTGAGCTTCAACTTTTTTCATCAAATGCTCATCGACGAAAGGTCCTTTTTTAAGACTGCGTCCCATTTTTATTTTTTCTCCTTTAAATGTTGTACCACAGCGGCTTGCGCTCACATGGAGCGCTACCGAGCTGGCGGATTTCCTAGTTGCTTAGGCGACTAGTTTACTATTACTTCTCGTTGCGACGACGAACGATAAGTTTGTCAGATTTCGCTTTCTTGTTACGAGTTTTAAGACCAAGAGCAGGTTTGCCCCATGGAGTAGATGGTGCTTTACGACCAACTGGTGCTTTACCTTCACCACCACCGTGTGGGTGATCGTTAGGGTTCATTACAGAACCACGAACTGTTGGACGGATACCTTTCCAACGGCTACGTCCTGCTTTACCAAGGTTTACAAGTCCATGTTGTTCGTTTCCGACAACACCAACTGTAGCACGACAAGTTCCAAGAATCATACGTACTTCGCCAGATTGAAGACGAACAAGAACATATTTACCTTCTTGACCCAATACTTGAGCAGAAGCTCCAGCAGCACGCACCAATTCACCACCACGACCTGGTTTCAATTCGATGTTGTGGATCAAAGTACCAACTGGGATGTTAGCAAGCGGAAGAGCGTT
Source organism: Streptococcus oralis (assembly GCF_001588645.1). Classification (GTDB taxonomy): domain Bacteria; phylum Bacillota; class Bacilli; order Lactobacillales; family Streptococcaceae; genus Streptococcus; species Streptococcus oralis_AB. The sequence goes on from NZ_LAYF01000004.1 coordinate 129,455, forward strand.
TCCGACTTTGATATCTGCTTCTGGACCTGAAACGATGCGTTGACCAACTTCAAGACCTTTTGGAGCGATGATGTATGCTTTCACACCGTCAGTGTAGTGTACAAGAGCGATGTTTGCAGAACGGTTTGGATCGTACTCGATTGTTTTAACAACTGCTTCAACGTTGTCTTTGTTACGTTTGAAGTCAACCAAACGGTAGAAACGTTTGTGTCCACCACCTTGGTGACGAACAGTGATACGACCGTTGTTGTTACGACCAGCCTTGCTCTTCAAAGCAACAAGCAATGATTTTTCAGGAGTGCTTGTTGTGATTTCAGCGAAATCCAAAGAAGTCATATTACGGCGACCGTTTGTTGTTGGTTTATAAACACGAATTCCCACGATATTTCCTCCTTAGATTATTCAGCTTCAGCAGCAAACAACTCGATTGCTTTTGAATCAGCTGTAAGTGTGATGATAGCTTTTTTAGTTTTGTTAGTAAAACCAGTGTAACGTCCAACACGTTTAGCTTTTGGTTTTACGTTGATTGTGTTAACATTTGCAACTTTAACACCTTCGAAAGCAGCTTCAACAGCTTGCTTGATCAAAAGTTTGTGTGCACGAGTGTCAACTTCAAATACATATTTTCCTGCTTCAAGTTGAGCCATTGAGCTTTCAGTGATGACAGGTTTTTTGATAACATCATACAAATTCATTATGCAAGAACCTCCTCGATTTTAGAGATAGCTGCTTGTGTGACAAGAAGTTTGTCGCTATTTGCGATGTCAAGAACACTTGCAGTTGTAGCAGTTGCAACTTTCACATTTGGAAGGTTACGAGCTGAAAGAGCTGCGAATTCATTTCCTTCTTCAAGGATAACAAGAACTTTAGAATCGATGCTCAATGCTGCAAGAACTTTTGCAAATTCAGCAGTTTTTGGAGCTGTAAATTCAAGAGAATCAACGGCTACAAATTTGTTTTCAGCAACTTTTTCAGAGTAAACTGATTTAAGAGCTAGGCGACGAACTTTTTGTGGAAGTTTGTAGCCGTATGAACGTGGAGTTGGTCCGAAGACAACGCCACCACCACGCCATTGTGGTGAGCGGATAGAACCTTGACGAGCACGTCCAGTTCCTTTTTGACGCCATGGTTTGCGTCCACCACCTGATACTGCAGAGCGGTTTTTAACAGCGTGTGTTCCTTGACGAAGGCTTGCGCGTTGGCTGATGATCACATCAAACACAACTGATTCATTTGGTTCGATACCAAATACTGCATCGTTAAGAACAACTTGGCCAGCTTCTTTACCAGTTTGGTCAAATAATGTTACGTTTGCCATTGTGACTGATTTCCCCTTTCTTTATTATTTACCAGCTTTAACTGCTGATTTGATAGTGATAAGAGATTTCTTAGCACCTGGTACGTTACCTTTGATAAGGATAACGTTCTTTTCTGGAACAACTTGTACAACTTCTAGGTTTTGAATTGTTACGCGGTCGCCACCCATACGTCCTGCAAGGTTTTTACCTTTGAATACGCGGTTAGGTGCAACAGGTCCCATAGAACCTGGACGACGGTGGTAACGAGAACCGTGAGCCATTGGTCCACGTGATTGTCCGTGGCGTTTGATAACACCTTGGAAACCTTTACCTTTAGAAGTACCAGTTACGTCAACAACGTCTCCAGCTGCGAATGTTTCAACTGTGATTTCAGCACCAACTTCCAAGCCTTCAACGTTTTTGAATTCACGAATGAAGCGCTTAGGAGCCGTGTTAGCTTTCGCTACATGTCCTTTAGCAGGTTTGTTGCTCAATACTTCGCGTTTGTCATCGAAACCAACTTGGATAGCGTTGTATCCGTCTGTTTCAACAGTTTTAACTTGAAGAACAACGTTTGGAGTTGCTTCAATAACTGTTACAGGGATCAATTCGCCAGCTTCAGTGAAGATTTGAGTCATTCCCACTTTTTTCCCTAAGATTCCTTTTGTCATGAGAAAATAGTTCCTTTTCTATATTTTTTATTCAAAAAGTTTTTAACGAGCGTTTTTTATGCTCAAGGTATCAAGCTTTAGATTAAAGTTTGATTTCTACGTTTACACCACTTGGAAGATCCAATTTCATCAACGCATCAACTGTTTTTTGAGTTGGGTTAACGATATCGATCAAACGTTTGTGTGTACGCATTTCAAATTGTTCGCGAGAGTCTTTGTATTTGTGAGTCGCACGAATGATTGTGTAGAGGCTACGTTCAGTTGGAAGTGGGATTGGACCCGCAACTTGTGCACCTGTACGAGTAGCTGATTCTACGATTTTTGCAGCCGCTGTATCAAGCGTACGGTGTTCGTAAGCTTTCAAACGGATACGGATTTTTTTGTTTGCCATCTTTTTCTCCTTTTCGTCTATTTAAGATAATAGGCTAGCTCCACAAGAAAACCGACGCGCGTTGCGTGGCAATGCAACCGAGCGTGTCGCAACCTCTTGCATCAAAGCTAAGGCTGTAATTTACAGCACCATAATAGAATAACACAAAGCCCCTGCGATTGCAAGGGATTTGTTAGGTTTTTTTCGTTTTTTTACTAATCTAAGTTACTAGAGTATGTTCTGGTCCTCTTTCGTAAATAAAACTTAGTTTGACAATTTACCCATTTTTGGTGGTGGCGATAAAGATAGATACTGTCTGATCTGGATCATATTTTTCAAAATCAATACTATACTGACGTTGCAGTTCTCTTGCTTCTTCTGCCTGCCAAATTTGCTGCCAGGTATGGAGGAAACCTTTTGAATCACTTGTATCCACCTCAAATACTTGGTAGGTTTGCCCTGAAGTGTCAAAATCCCAGTCTTCTTTATCGGATAGACTACAGAGCGACAAGCTGTAATCCCCCTTGTAGTCACTGACATAATCATGATAGACTGCATAAATCGGAAGCCCTTGGGCAAATGCCTCCTCTACTTCTTTCTGGTGTTCCTGCCATAGATGGCTAATTTTTTCCATCATGTTTGGATCTTGGAAATTATTGGTAGAGATACTACTGATTATTTTTAAAAACATTCCTTCGCTCCTTTTACTTTCACTTCTAAGGTGACTGACTAGCAATCAACCTCAGTTCTAAACTTTCTAACTACCAAGAGGCTACTTCACTCAACAAAATGAAATAGCATTCTTTGCGTATAGGATATATCTCGCCATTTACTATCAACTCCCTTTTCCTAGAGAGAATGGCACCCATAGTAAACAAAACGTTCAATTTACCGGTCTCAATCAGAGCCGAAAAACAATGCAGACTTCGACCAAGACCAGCCTCCCAACTCTTATTGATATAGTTTGGAAAGTTTTTAACGAGCATTTTTTATGCTCAAGTCTAGGACATAAAGGGATTCAAACTCAAAGCAAAAATAGGAAACCGACGCGCGTTGCGTGGCAATGTATCCAATCGTGATCACAACCTCTTGCATAACAGCTAAGGCTGTAATTTATAGCACCATGGTAGAATAACACAAAGCCCCTGCGATTGCAAGGGATTTGTTAGCTTTTTTTCGTTTTTTAAGATGAAACTGTCTTCCTATACATCTTTCTAGAACTCCTGATTTACGACTATAAAAATCAATCTTTTCTTCTATATAATACGAGTCATTTTGACTTTGAATTTATTTTCTGATTGATCCACTAAGATATCTGCTTTAGACTCGTTTTCTCTATAGTATCGCAGATACTGCTCCCGTCTCATCTGATGGCTAGCTAACACAAAGGAAGCATCTCGATTCCTCATAGTCGTATCTCGAGCTAGACGCCTCTTTAATTCTGTTTCTTCATCCGTGTAGAAACAGATGGTTTTGTCAAAGAGTTTCTCGGGTAGAAAGCCCACAGACATCCCTTCAACAATCAGAATCGGTTTGGCTCCAGATAAGACCTCGCTAGCCCTCCACGGTTCATCGATTGTTAAGACATCCATACCTGCCTGCAAGGCGAGAATATCTCTCTGTAAACTTGCCAGTTCATGCGCCACCGGGAGACAAGCTGTCACCTTTTGATCTGGCGCTTGCTTTGGTACTACCAGGTGACGTTCCGAGGTGATATAGGGATCTGTTTCTAGCAAATTTACTGTAGTAGAATCTAGGGTTTGATATAATTCCTGTGCGAAGGTTGACTTGCCCGAAGCCCCATGACCGTAGATCCCTAGCGTCCTAATTCTTCCCGTTTCGATCTCTGAAACCAGTTGTTCTATCAGATCTTTTTTCTTCATTCTCTCTTCACCTGTTCATAGCTTTCTTTTCCGTCATTGAGCTTATCCCAAATCACTACTTGCCCACTTTTGAGAGATTTTTGCACATCGATAATTCGTTGATTGGAAGAACCTCGAAACTGGAGCATGAGATTGCGCTTGCTTTTATCATACCGTCCATCGACAAGGATGTCAACCAGCGACAAGAGTTCCAGTTTATCTGGAGTTTCCAGCATCATTTCTTCCCAAGTGTAGCCCGTCCAGGACCAGATGTCTTTGTCTGGCAATTCCTTTCGGATACGTTTGACGAGGGGCAAGAGGATACCTGTATTAAGAAAAGGTTCTCCTCCTAGCAGGGTCAATCCTTGAACATAGAGTTGGGCAAGGTCTTCCATGATTTGTTCTTCTAATTCTGCCGTATAGGGAATGCCTGCGTTGAAAGACCAAGTCGCAACATTATAGCACCCCTCGCAGTGAAACATGCAACCTGATACATAGAGAGAGTTTCGCACACCTTCTCCATCGACAAAGTTGAAAGCCTTGTAATCAATGATTCGCCCTTTACTAAGCTCCTCACTTTTCCATTCACCTGGTTTTGGTGTATTCCATGTCATCCTTCTACTCCAAATCTATCCAGTAACGTTCTACGCCATTGCGAACATCCTCAAAGAGTCCGCCATTTGCCACAATCACCGCCCTACTAGCAGGATTCTCCGTACTACAGGTCACAAGTGCTTTTTTGATGTTCTTTTCCTTGCCAAATTGCAGACCTTGTCGGAGGGATTCTTTGGCATAACCCTTACCTCTTTCAGATGGACGAATGGAGTAGCCAATATGGCCCCCATTTTCTAGTAAGTAGGCATTTAATCGGAGACGAAGGTTGAGAAAGCCAAGAGCCTGGCCTGCTACGTCAAAACTAACCAGCTGGATAGCAGGAACCCAGTTTTCAGGAATATTGAGTCCCGCTTCCGCTTGAAGATTTTCTTCTAGCCACTCTTCATAAACAAAATTCTCAGCATCCCAAAATCCGCCATCGTGGGCTGATTGAGTCTGTTCAAACTCTGCCATCATCTCTAAAACTGTTTCTTTATCTGCCAATGTTGGTCTGCGTAGTATCATTTTTACCTCCAATTAAGAGAAAAGCGAGAGCGGACTCTCACTTTTATTTTTTCTTGTTCTTGTTTAAAAACTGTTCTCTGAGGTTGAGCAAGCGTTCTTTTTTACCTGTTCCACCTTTCGAGTGTTTCTCGTGATAACGGGTCACTTGTGCGCGTCCCTTATCGTCTAATTGGTATTTCCCCATTGCGTTTCCTTCTAATTTGTTACTTCATGTCCGGCTGTTTTAATAGTTGAACCGTTCATGTGTTTGACACGCGCAGCGATTTCCTTGTGGCGTCCGTTAACCATCGGACGCGCTTGAGGATTTCCCAGATAACCACACGTACGTTTGACCACATCTACTGTTTTAGGGTCGCTATTGCCACAGTTGGGACAAGCAAATCCTCTTTCAGTTGGTTCAAAATCCCCTTCAAAGTCACACTTGTAACAGCGATCAATCGGAGTATTGGTTCCGAGATAACCTACACGGTCATAAGCATAATCCCAAACAGCTTCCAAAGCCTTTGGATTTTGTTGGAGAACCGGGTACTCGCAGTAGTGGATAAAGCCACCAGATGCACCCGCTTCTGGGTAGACTTTCTCAAAGTCCAATTTTTCAAAAGGTGTTGGATTCTTGCGGACATCATAATGGAAGGAATTTGTGTAGTATTCTTTATCTGTAATATCTGGAATAGAGCCGAATTTCTCCGTATCCAAGCGACAGAAGCGGTCTGTCAAACTTTCAGACGGCGTTGAATAGATAGAGAAATGGTAACCATATTGGTCAGACCACTCTTCCACTCGACGTTTCATATCGCGGATGATATCAAGTGTGAATTCCTTGGCTTCAGGATTGCTTTCCCAACTGTTTCCAAAAAAGACTGTAGCCACTTCGTACAAACCGATGTAGCCCAGCGAAACTGTCGCACGGCGATTCTTAAAGAGTTGGTCAACACTTTCTTCTTTTCCAAGACGGCGACCGAAGGCTCCGTACTGATAGAGGATAGGAGCATTCGCTGGTGTTGCTTCCTTGGTCCGTTCAACACGGTAAACCAGAGCATCTTCCGCGATATTCATCCGCTCATTGAAGATTTCCCAAAACTTATTCAGATCCCCTTCAGACTCGAGGGCGATACGAGGCAAATTGACCGTCACAACACCTAGATTCATCCGACCTGAATTGACCTCAACACCATTCTCATCCTTCCATCCTTGGAGGAAAGAACGGCAGCCCATAGGAACCTTGAAGGAGCCTGTCAGGTCGATAATCTTATCATAGGACAAGACATCTGGGTACATCCGCTTGGTTGCACACTCAAGAGCCAACTGTTTGATGTCGTAGTTAGGTGAACCTTCCTCTAAGTTGAGTCCTCTTTTCAGCGTAAAGATGAGTTTGGGGAAGATGGCTGTTCGATGTTCTGAACCAAGACCCTTGATACGAATGGTCAAAATAGCTTTTTGAATTTCACGCTCAAAACGATTGGTTCCCAGACCAAAACCTAGCGAAGTAAAAGGTGTTTGGCCATTTGAAGTGAAGAGAGTGTTGATTTCATACTCGAGAGATTGCATGGCATCGTAGATATCTTTCTGCGTTTTCTTCCAAGCGTAATCTTCCCGTTTGTCAGGTAAGACCCACTCTTCCGCATCCTTGAGGTGTTTCTGGTAATTCTTCTCTGCATACGGTGCCAAGACTTCATCGATACGGTCAGCTGAACAGCCCCCATACTGGCTAGAAGCAACGTTGGCGATAATTTGTGAAATTTGAGCGGTCGCAGTCTGGATAGACTTGGGACTTTCTACCTCCGCATTTCCAATCTTAAAACCATTTTCCAACATGCCTTTAAAATCAATCAAACAGCAGTTGGTCATCGGTGTGTAGGGACTGTAGTCCAGATCATGATAGTGGATATCCCCTTTTTGGTGAGCATTGGCTACGTGCTTAGGAAGCATTTGCAGCCCGATTGACTTCCCAACAATCCCTGCTGTCAAATCACGCTGGGTATTAAAGACATCGCTGTCTTTATTGGCATTTTCATTGACAACTGCCTGATCTTTATTGAGCAGCTTATGGATACTAAAGTTGATATCTGTCGCTTTTGAGCGCTCAAAATCCCTTTGTGTCCGATAAGTGATATACTCCTCAGCCAAGGCATATTCTTTGGCTTCAAGGAGTTCATGTTCTACGACATTCTGAATTTCGTAAATCTTGACACCTTGAGGAAAGCGACTGTGAATTTCAGTGACGATTCTTTCAACCAGACCGTTTAGGCGTTTTTCTACTAGAGGCGTAAGGTCCATAACCTTTTCTGCCGCCTTGTGGAGAGCCTTGTCAATCTTGTCTACATCAAACACTACACGTCTACCATCTCGTTTTTCAACGAACAAGGTGGGAACGGTTGCAAGCTTTTCTTCTAATACAATCATATCCATGCTCTTTTCTAAAATATTGTTGAATTGTTTATATTCAGTATTATACCACTCTAAAAATAAAAATCAATATCTTGTGTCAAAAATCCTAAAATTTTTAAAATTCCACAAGATATTGATTTTTTTATTTAGATTTATAAAGTTTGAATTCACTAGTATCTGTCTGAACAAGCTCATATTTTTCGCTGAGCCAGCTCTCTACATCCGACCACAAGGCAACTTTTTGATTGACCATAATCATCTTTGGTTGATTTTCTTTTAGATCATTCATCAGTTTAGTTTTATTTTCGTCGCTTGCAGTATAGAGTGTTGGTGTCACTAGAGAAGTCGGCGCCAAGCGCTCACTTGCACGATAGAAATCTGGGCGATCATCCCAAGCATAGACACGATCCTCAGAACTCGTTTGCTGTTTGACCACACTAGCAAGACGTTCTCTCTCCTGATAAGTCGCCGGATGTGAAAGGTAGCGACTCAGGATAGGAAGAGCAATGAGGTAGGCAAAGGCAAACAGTGGCAGATAGAAATTCCCTTTAATAAAAGAATCTTTTTTCTCACGTCTTCTACGACGACTCCCTCCCTCCGAAGCAGTTTCCTTGATTCCTGTCAGAAGGAGCAAGACCAAGAAAGGAAGGAGAATAACGAGACGAGTACCGTTGACAGGTTCATTTGAGAGAATCAAGATTCCCAAAGAAACCAACAAGCCCAAGCTAGCAGCAATTGATAAGGCATATTGCTTGGCTGGTTTTGACTGGAATAAACCAGTAAAGAGCAAACCAAGGGAACCTAGCCCCACAGCAAGCAAGCCATAGAAAGCCGCATTTTCAAGTAAATGCGAATTTGAGAAAAGGCTAAGAGTATTTACTGGATATAAGGTCTGGCTAATGGCATCCCCAAAACTACCTGTCCACACTGTATAGTAGCCTAAAGGATAGAATAATAGTGAGAATCCTAAGGCTGACGCAAAGAACTGATATAATCCGTGAACAAAGCGGCCTTTGCCTAGATTAAAGCCAATGATACCCAGAGCCAGTACAGCCGCAAACAAGGTTGTAGGAAGCGGTGCAAGGAAGAAAGCGAGAGCAAGGCTCATCCCTACTCTTACAAATCCTTTGTCGTCATTTGGATAAGCCAAATAGTTCGTAACAATGCTCAATGAATAAAATAGGAAAGGCAAGGCTAGCAAGAGAGCATAGCCACCACCAAAAGCGAGTCCTGCCACTAACAAATAGAACACAAATACCAGCTTCTTGGCTTCTTCTGCTTGACCAGTAAGAGCATCAGCGGATTTAAAAAGGAAAACACCTGCTCCAAACAAGGCCAACCACTCAACCAAAGCAAGCAGAATACTTCCTAGGGAAAGATAGGTTAGCAAGTAATAGAGCAATCCATTCGTTCCAAAGTAATCTGTATACATTTGACCATTTTGATGCAAGGCCCAACCGGTATAAAGATCCTGAGTTTGTTGCGGACTGACTAAACCAAAAATAAAAGGCAGGACAACCGAAATGGCTGTGGCCACTAAACTCCAAAGCATGATACTAAAAAAGGGAATGGGAGCTCCTTCTCTCTTTTCTGGCGCTGACCAGTCTTGGTAATGAGATCCTTCTTGTTTCTCATCTATTTTCCCGTATACGTTCATTCAATTTCTCCTCTAAGTTTATCTGTTTTAGTATATCAAAATCTTACAGGAATGTCAGCTTGGGATTGATATTTGCTGAATTTCTTATCCAATATCGCAAAGCGTTCGATTTCACGAAAACGGTGAAACCTACTAATTCTAAACTCTTTAATAAAATCTTCATCTTCTAGATTGAGCATGTTTTTCTCCTTTACCTATCTATTCGTAAGAAGAAAAAATAAGATCCAGCCTTGGGCTAGATCTTGATGGATAGTTAGAGCATGGGTGCAAACAACTGGACAATTTCCTTAATCAGGCTTTGGTACCAGCTTGTTTTGATTGTGTGGGGATAGATTTCTTGAGAAACCTTAAAAATTTCTTCGAAGTCCCTTTCAATATCGATGATAGACTGTGTTCTATAAAGCAAGACGGCATTTTCATAGTGGTGAAGCAAGCTGCGATAGTCAAAATTGATGGTTCCAACTGTTGCTGCTTCTCCATCGACCAGCATTTGCTTGCTATGAAGAAAGCCGGGACTGTACTCATAAATGCGAACTCCAGCAGACAACAAGTCTGGATAAGCTCCTCGAGTAACTAACTGAATAACTTTCTTATCTGGGATGCACGGCGTTACAATTCGCACATCTACCCCTCTCAATGCTGCATTTTTGATACTTTCTGTGAGATCATAGTCCGCAATCAGATAGGGTGTCGTGATATAAACATAGTCTGTAGCTTGATTGATAAGATTTTGATAGACCGTTTTGCCAACCTGAGATCGGTAAATAGGTTTAGGGCCACTACTATAGGGAATACAGAGCCCCATCCCGTCTCTAGGTTGATTTTCAAGATGGTATTGGTCAAAGTCACTAATTTCTCCACGATTGATATACCAGGTGGATAAAAAGAGTCTGGTAAAAGCCTTTACTGCTGGACCATCTAACCGAATACCGCTATCCTTCCAGTAACCAAAGCGTTCGATATGATTGATATACTCGTCTGCTAGATTGGCACCCCCTGTATAGGCAATCTGCCCATCGATAATCATGATTTTACGGTGGTCACGGTTGTTATAGGCAACGGTCAAGCGCGGAATCACCTTGTTAAATTTATGGGCTTCAATCCCTCGGCTACGAAGCTGGATGGTATAATCCCCAGGTAAGGTTGCCATACATCCAATATCGTCATAGAGAAGCTTAACTTCTACTCCTTGAGCAGCCTTTTCTTCCAAAATCTCCAAAATACTATTCCACATCAAACCTTCTTCGATGATATAGTATTCGAGAAAGATAAACTTCTCCGCTTTCTTGAGTTCCTCTAGCATCTGGTGCCACATACTTTCACCAGAGGCAAAAAATTGTGTATCCGTTCGATCATAGACATCGGCATTCGTGTCCATGCTGAGGAGAGATTTGATAACTCCGTAAGCTGACTTGTCTTGTTCTTTTAACTCCAAACGGAGAGCTCTGCTATTGTCCTCTCGGTCAACCATTGATTGGAGCTGCTTTAGTTGCTTGATTTCTTTTTTAGATAAGCGACGTTCTCCAAACATGATATAGAGCAAAGGGCCAAAAACTGGCACAAAGGCTACTAACAACCATGTTACCTTACTCTCGGGATTCATAGATCGATTGACAATCGATACAATGGTCGCTAAGCTCACTAAAATGACTAGGATAATCCAGATAATTGGAGCCATCTGGCCTAGATAGAGAAACAAACCAAAGACGATAAACAACTCTGCCAACATGATGGTAATACTAAAACCATATTTGGACATGAGTAGCTGCATTTTTCTAGCTGTCATACATCCCCCTCCTTTTCTAACATTCTCCTAACTGCTTAATAAACTAATGTCTCTACTAGTATACCTCAGTTCAGGGGTAGATGGCAACCTTTTGCCTTTTTCTATGCAAACTATTCCAAGAGCTACAAGATTCTTAAACTACTCCTTCACTATATGAAGCACTGCCCCTCTTATCTTTTTAACTAGGGTATTAAGAGGCTTAAAAAGAACTACCAAAATGATAGTTCTTTCCAATATTATTTATATTTTTCAATATCGCACAAATCCTATGACAGTCGCTATTGAAGTTGTAGAAGGTAAAGCTGAAACCTTAATTCCAAACTTCTATTTAGATTTGAGATCCTATTTTTTTAAGACCACTCGGTCAGATGCCTCTCGGTCCATATCATCGATAATCAATTGATTCCCATTAACCGTGTAAATTTTGACATCATCACCGATAATGACACGTTGATTTTCTGGTTCAAAGCTGACTTGCTTGATTTCCTTATCTCCATCTGGCTCGACCTCAGTCCATGTACCAGTTTTACCTGTTACAACAAGAGTGATTTGGTCATTTTCATCCTTTCCAGTATAGGTACCATCGATATTCGTAGGTTGAGCTACAGTAGTGTCCTGACTTGAGGACGCCTGTGGTTGACTAGCACTTGTAACAGCGCTAGAAGATGATTCTTGTTGAGTAGATGATTGCTGTGCAGATTGTTGGGTAGGGGCTTGTGCCTTAGGTCCACAAGCTGCTAAAAGACTAAGAATTGCTAGGGAAGCAATAGAAAGTGTGAATGTTTTCGTTTTCATAGCGATTTCCTTTCTTTTGTGCCAATAATTTGCTGGAATCGTTTCCAGATATACCTCCTACCTACAGTATAGCAACATAAACCTATAAGGTCAACTAATCTCGTCGCTTCCTACCAAACTTGCTCGGACTTCCGAAATAAAGTAGAGGGATCCCGTCACGAAAAGCAAGTCCTGGTCATTGGCCTTATCTTCAAATTCTCTGATAAAGTCCCCATAGGAAGAAATCAAATCATAACCCGCCACATCCTTTTCATCCAGAGAGCCTTGGTAGTCAAAGCCTGTTACCTTAAGTTTCACCTGAGGCAACTGCTCAGATAGATAGCCTAGCATCCCTTGATAATCCTTGCGTTTAAGTGCTCCAAAAAGGATGCGGGCTTGATAGCCTTGCTGGATTTTCCCCTGGATAAACTCGACCAAACGGGTTAAGGCTGGCAGATTGTGAGCCCCATCTAGGTAGATTTTCGGGCGAATCCGTTCCAATCGACCTGCCCAGTGTGCTTCTTTCAAGGCCTGTCTGACAAGCTTTTCTTCAACCCCTTCACCTCTTGACACCATAAACAGAAGAAAAGTTTGTAAAGCCAAGGCGGCATTTTCTTGCTGATAAGCACCTTCCAAACTGATGTCAAGCTGGGAAAAGCTTGCTAGGTTGCTTGAGAAATTTCCAGCATTCAAGGTGAAGTCTCGCCCAGCTTGATAAAGTTCAACAGCTAACTCTCTTGCTCTTTTTTGACAGACAAGCTCCGCTTCTGGAGCAAGCTTGGCAATGACTGCCTTCTTGCCAGCCTTGAAAATACCAGCTTTCTGCTCTGCTATTTCCTCCAGACTATCGCCCAAGGTCTCCTGATGATCTAGGCCAATGGAAGTAATAACGGCAATCTCTCCTGTTACGACATTAGTCGTATCAAGTAGACCACCAATCCCCACTTCTAGCAGGACTAGATCCACTCTCTGCTCTTTGAAGTAAAGCAAAGCAATCAAGGTCAACAACTCAAAGAAAGACAATTGGTCATGTGTTTCCAAAAGAGTTTTTTCCATTTCCTTGACTTGGTTAGCTATACGGGTAAAGTCTTCATCTACGATCGGTTGCCCATTGATACAGATTCTATCGTGGATACTGATGATATGAGGAGAGGTAAAAGTACCAACTTTTTTACCATGAGCAACAAACAACTCCCTCATAAAGGCAATAGTTGACCCCTTACCGTTGGTTCCTGTTACATGAATAATAGGATAAGTCTTCTCAGGATTTCCCAGCAAATCCACTGCTCGCTGCATTCTTCCAAGTCCAGATCTAAAGTTTAAACCAATCCGACTATGAAGCCATTCTTCTACTTCAAACATACATGTCTCCTTAACAAAAGTCCAATCAACTACAGCATCAAAGTATGATTACAAATAAAAAACGAGGTCGGGACTAAAATCCCAACCTCTTACCTGGTTAGCTAATCACTAGCTACTATGAATTTCAACGTGGGCTAAAAACGTCCCCCGGATATTCCAACTCTTTCTAGTTTCTAGGAGTTGGGGTGATACAGTCTCCCAGACTTACCAGTTCTCTCTTATTTTAAGGAACTGGGCTAAAAACGTTCCCCGAACGTTTTTACTCCTCCATAAAGCTGTTGAAGACTTCTTCAATCATGTTCCATTCGTCTTCTGAGTCTTCTGGGATTGGTTGCAATTCGCCTTCTGTTCCGTCTTCATTTTCGATGAATGAGTAAGCTTGGATTTCAACTTCACCATTTTCATCTTCTTCTGCATTAACTGGCACTAGCAGAACATAGTTTTTACCAAATTCTTCTTTCCCATCGATGGTCAAAAGAATTTCAAACAAGGTTTCATTTCCTTGCTCATCTACTAGTGTAATCAATTCACGTTCTTCGTGGTCATGGTTGTGATCGTGTGACATAGTTTCTCCTCTGTCTTAAAATTTTCTATCTAAATAATTTTGCAAAATCAGCTGAGCAGCCAACTTATCAATAACTTTCTTGCGTTTGTTACGACTGATATCTGCTTGTTCAATCAACATACGCTCCGCAGCGACCGTCGTCAAACGCTCATCTTGATAGTCTACTGGCAAACCAAAGAGTTCTTCTAGCTTGGCACCATAGGCTTGACTGGCTTCTACTCGCGGACCACTGGTATTGTTCATATTTTTTGGCAAACCTACTACAAAGCGTTCTACCTTATAGCTGTCAACCAATTCCTTGATACGGTCAAAACCAAACTGGCCCTGATCCTCATTAATCTGGATGATTTCAAGTCCCTGAGCGGTGAAGCCTAGTGGATCGCTAATAGCCACCCCTACTGTTTTTGAACCAACGTCCAATCCCATAATTCTCATAGATTATAGATCGACTCCTTGTCCCTTAAGGTAGTAGCGTACCAGTTCTTCAACAATTTCATCACGCTCATACTTACGGATTTGATTTCGTGCATTGTTATAACGAGGAACGTAGGCAGGGTCTCCACTCAATACATAACCGACGATCTGGTTAATCGGATTGTAGCCCTTGTCATTCAAAGAAGCATAGACATCTGTCAATGTTTCGCTAATTTCTTTCTTATTGGAATCATCCAATTTAAACCGTACAGTTTCTTCAGTAAATCCCATTCTAACACCCTCTTTCCTTAGAATATTACTATTATAGCATATTTCCTTACGTTCTACAAATAAGTCAGTCTATTAATTTGGATTTTCTATTGTTCTGTTGCTCCATTTGCCACTCTATCTGCAATATATTGGCTAGGTTCGTTTTTTAAGAGATTTTCAAGACCGATATTTTTTAAATATTCCAGCTGAGATGCCTTTTTGACATCCAGTACTTGAAAATCATAAGTCGTTGTAGTTTGGATTTCTGTCTCACTGAGTAGCTTGGTTTCCAGTGTAAATCCTGCTAGTTTGCGTGCCTCTTGGATGGTCTCATCCTTCTCTTCAGCTTCTTGAAGCGCTTTTTGCGTCTCCTCTAGCCCATTTTCAGAGATAAAGGTCTTGAGTTCATCCCCGACAGTTCGTTTTTGCTGGATGGTCAAGGTCAAAAATTGATTGCCTTTATAGGTAATAGTCTGAATCTGCTGCGTTCCATTTTCTGACTTCGGCATCAACAGGGTCTTGGTGACAACCGTATTCTTTTCGGCATTGTCCAAAACGGGAAGGTTTGATTGGAGAGGTTCAGATGCTGTTGTGGAAGCAGCAGGAGTTTCCTTTTTTTGCCCACATCCCGCAAGCAAAAAGAGGAGAGCAAAACTAGCAATTAATAACTTTTTCATAATTCCTCACATGATTTTAAAACAAAAGAGCAAACAAGGCCAGGAGTCACTCCCAGCCTTGATGTTTTATAGAGCTGCACGTAGACGTGCTTCTGCATTTTCTACATTACGGACAGAGCGTGGCAAGAAGGCACGGATATCATCTTCTTTATAGCCGACTTGCAGGCGCTTCTCGTCAACGAGAATCGGACTCTTTAAGATCCGTGGTGTTTCCATGATTAAGTTGAGCACTTCATTAACACTCAAATCCTCGATGTCAACTCCAAGTGCCTTAGCGTAGCGGTTTTTTGACGAAACGATACTGGCAATTCCATTATCTGTTTTCGTGAGAATATCTAATAACTCTTCTCTTGTAATTCCTTCTTTACCGAGATTTTGTTCTTTATAACTTAACTGGTGGGCATTGAGCCAGGTTTTCGCTTTTTTACAGCTAGTACAACTTGAGACTGTATAAATTTTGATCATGTACCTACCCCTTTCGCTACATGTTACTATCAGTTTAGTCTATTATACCATAAAAAACATCCGACTTGCGACCTATTTTTAAAAAAAATTAACTTTTTTCGCGATTTTCGTACTTTTTTCTTGACAAAATCAATTTATAACCAACTTTTAAATTTTTTGATATACAATCGTTTTACAACTGTAACACTTATCATATAGAGAACGATAATCAAAAGCAAAAAGAGGAAATAAATTGGTTCCAAAGGGGTTAAATGAAGCAGGCTAGCAATTGAAGAGTAGGGAAGGAAGGTCACAAAACTAGCTGCTAGCAAGGTTGTCCCAAGAACAAACCATGATGGACGACTTTGTAAGAAAGGAAGTTTTGCTGAACGGAGCATATGGATAACCATGGTTTGGGACCACATGGATTCAATGAACCAACCTGTCTGGAACAAAATAATAAAGCCCGTTGCAGACTCTGCTCCGTGAGCATAGGCTTGACCTGTCGCCATTGGGACAATGACAAAATAGAGTAAGATAAAGGTCAAAATATCAAAGGCAGAAGAAATCGGACCCATCCAAATCATAAAGCGAGTAATAGACTTAGCTTCCCACTTATGAGGATGTTTCAAAAAGTCTTCATCTACATTATCAAATGGCAAGGCGATGCAAGAAAGGTCGTAGACAAGGTTTAACACAATCAAGTGAATCGGAGCCATAGGAAGGAAAGGTAAAAAGATACCAGACACTAACAGAGAGAAAATGTTCCCGAAATTAGAGCTGACCGTCATCTTGATATATTTGGTCATATTAGCGTAGACCTTACGCCCTTCAACCAGCCCTTTTTCAAGCACCATCAAATCCTTATCTAGCAAAATGACATCAGCCGTTTCTTTGGCAATATCTACTGCTGTATCAACAGAAATCCCCACATCGGCCACTTTCATAGAAGGGGCATCATTGATCCCATCTCCCATATAGCCGACACAATGTCCATTCGATTTGATTTGTAAAATGATTCGTGCTTTTTGATCCGGAGAGAGTTTGGCAAAGACAGTCACCATCTGAACTGCTTGAGCCAACTCTTCGTCCGACATGGCGTCAATATCAGAACCCAACAAGATTTGATCAACGTCTAAACCAACTTTTTCGCAAACTGCTTGAGTTACCTTCTCATTGTCTCCCGTCAAGATCTTTGTTTGAACACCGTGTTCTAACAAAGCTTGGATAGCAGGTGCTGCTGATGGTTTTGGTGGATCTAGAAAGGCAAGATATCCTGTTAGAATCATCTCTTTTTCATCTTCAACGGAGTATGCAAAGCCTTCTTTTAGACCTGTTTTATAGGCGACTCCCAAGACTCGCAATCCCTGTTGATTAAGTTGATCTACTTCTTTTAAGATTTCCACTCGGATATCATCCGTCAGAGGGCTAATCTGGCCTTGATATTCCACATGGGTTGAAATCGCAAGCATTTCCTCTAGGGCACCCTTGGTTACCAAACTAACAACTTCGTTCTCATCCTTGACGATGACACTCATCCGTCTACGTTCAAAGTCAAAGGGCAATTCATCGATTTTTTGGAAGCTAGTATCCAATTTTTGTAGAATAGCGTGTTCTTTAGCTTCTTTTTCAGTTCTACTGATAATGGCACGGTCCATCAAGTTTTTCAAACCGGTTTGAAAATAGGAATTGAGATAGGCCCGTCTCAACACAGATAAATCCAAATCTCCATGTATATCCAAAGGATATTCAAGGACAATTTCGTCTTGGGTAAGGGTTCCGGTTTTATCCGTACACAGGATATCAATAGCACCTAGGTCTTGTATGGCATTGAGTTTTTTGATGACGACTTTTTCCTTGGCCATGATAATGGAACCTTTTGCTAAACTGGCCGTGATGATCATAGGAAGCATCTCAGGTGTCAATCCAACACCAACACTCAGTGCAAACACACCTGCTTCCAGCCAGTCGCCGTCTGTCAAGCCATTGGAGAGAAACACGATGGGAACCATGACCAACATCAAACGGATCAAGAGCCAAGAGATGCTGTTCATCTCCCGTTCAAAAGAGGTCGGTTCGTCATAGGTATTGAGGGTCTGCTCGATTTCTCCCATCATGGTATCATCACCGACCGCTAGAATCAAAGCCTTGGCACTTCCTGATATCACATTGGTTCCCATAAAGGCGAGCGCTTCTGCTTCTAGCAGACTATCAAAGTTTGACTGACTCATTTTTGACAAGGCCAGTTTTTCAACCGAGTCACTTTCACCTGTCAAACCAGACTGTTGGACAAAGAAATCACGTGATTCAATTAAAATGAGGTCTGCTGGTATCATATCCCCAGCACTTAACTTGACTATATCTCCAACGACCAAATCTTCAATTGCGACCTCTAAACTCTGGCCTTCGCGGATAACTGTGGCTGTATTCACAATCATTTTTGATAGATTGGTCGCAGCCTTGTCACTCCGCAGTTCTTGGACAAAGCGTATACCACCAGAGATTAGAACGAGAACGACGATGATGATAGAGGTCGTCGGATCTTCTTGTCCAGGCTTCGCCAACCAGACATTGGTCACCATGGAGATCATAGCGATGACCAGCAGGATGATTGTAAATGGATTGATAATAGATTCGTAAATCTTTTTGAGGATACTGTCTTCTTGACCCTTGGTGATGGTGTTTTCGCCATATAGGTCACGATTTTTCTCCACCTGCTCTTCAGTCAAGCCTGTTAGACTTGTCTTATAAAAAGTTAGAGTTTCGTTTAAGGGTGTGTGAATAGCTGTTGCTAATCTTTCTTTTGTAGTTTTCATTGGTTTCTCCTATCTGTATGAATGATGTGTTTCATACACAGAGACCAATCACTTTATAAGGGCAGAACGACACAAATCAGCGATTGGCTGTGTATGTGCGGTTCTGGATGATCGTCAATTTGCATCGTTTGTCTCCTTTCCTTGTTCTAAAACAGTAGAAAATCCCACCATAAAATGGCAGGATTAAAAAACTAATTATCTGTTTTTTCGTTCAAGCTTTAACTCCATAGGGCGATGTAATGAGCTTAGTCTTGGCCTTCGCGACCAGGACTGTTGACCAACGAGTAGTGTCTCCACTGCTTTGCGGTAGTCATCCGTATCCCTATGGTAGCCTCACCTACCGTTATCGTCTATCAGTATAAACCTTTAAAATATAAAAGTCAACGATTTATCTCATTTTTTAGATAACAATCAATTCTTTTGGAGCAAGTGTCAATAACTCACAACCATTATCTGTAATCAGGATATCATCTTCAATACGAACGCCGTATTTACCTTCAATATAAATACCCGGTTCATCAGTCAAGACCATACCAGATTTAATGACTTCTTTCGAAGTTTGGCTAAAATAAGGTTCTTCGTGTATATCCAGTCCGATACCGTGTCCAATACCGTGAGTAAAGTAGTCACCATAGCCTGCCTCGATGATAATATCACGAGGGATTTTGTCAAAGTCGCGGAAACCTAAGCCATCCTTAGCTTGATCAATCAAGGCTTGGTTGGCTTTCAGGACCGTATTGTAAATCTCTGCCTGCTCGTCACTGACATGACCGAGGTAGATGGTCCGTGTCATATCACTGACATAGTGGTCGTAGAGACAGCCGAAGTCCATGGTAATGGCTTCTCCCGCTTCAACTGGTTTGTGCATTGGATGGGCATGGGGCTTAGAAGAGTTGATACCACTGGCTAGAATGGTATCAAAAGACAAGCCAGATGCTCCCAACTCACGCATACGGAAGTCAAGGAAGTTGGCAATTTCGATCTCAGTTTTTCCTGGTTTGATAAAGTCAAGCGCATCACGAAAAGCTTGGTCTGAGATAGAACATGCCTTGCGAATAGTCGCAATCTCTTTCTCATCTTTAATCATACGAAGTGCTTCAACAAACTGAGTCTGTGGAAGCAAGTCCAAACCTGCAAAAGCTGCCTGCATACGGTGGTAATAAGAAACCGAAATCTCGTCCTCAAAACCAACGCGAGACAAGCCCATATCCTTAACAATGCCTGCAATAACAGCCAATTCATCGCGGTCAGCCACAATCTCAAAACCTGTCACTTCTTGCTTAGCTGCAATGATATAGCGAGAGTCTGTCACCAAAACCTGACGGTCACGGCTGATAAAGACTGTTCCATTTGAACCCCAAAAACCAGTCAAATAATAGACGTTTTTAAGGTTGTTGATGATGATACCATCTAGTTCTTTTTCTTGCATTTTAGCGAGAAATGCTTGCACACGTTTATTCATGATGTAACTTTCCTTTCAAATAGTGTCCTGTGTAGCTGGCTTCATTGGCCGCTACTTCTTCTGGAGTTCCTGTTGCAATGATGGTTCCACCACCGACACCGCCCTCAGGTCCCAAATCGATGATATGGTCTGCCGTCTTGATGACATCCAGATTGTGCTCAATGACGAGGACAGTATTGCCATCGTCGACGAAGCGAGCTAAAACCTTGAGCAAGCGAGCGATGTCCTCTGTATGAAGCCCTGTCGTCGGCTCATCCAGAATATAGAAGGATTTACCTGTCGAGCGTTTATGGAGTTCACTAGCTAACTTCATACGCTGAGCTTCTCCTCCAGAAAGGGTGGTAGCCGGTTGCCCTAGCGTTACATAGCCCAGTCCCACATCCTTGATGGTCTGAAGTTTGCGTTGAATTTTCGGAATATGTTGGAAGAATTCCACCGCATCGTTGACGGTCATGTCCAAGACCTGCGAGATGTTTTTTTCCTTGTAGTGAACTTCAAGGGTTTCACTGTTATAGCGGGTCCCGTGGCAGACTTCACAAGCCACGTAAACATCTGGCAAGAAGTGCATCTCGATCTTGATGATCCCGTCACCCGAGCAGGCTTCACAACGGCCTCCCTTGACGTTAAAGCTGAAACGCCCCTTTTTGTAACCACGAATCTTAGCTTCATTTGTCTGGGCAAAGAGGTCACGTATATCGTCAAAAACTCCCGTATAGGTAGCTGGGTTGGACCTCGGCGTCCGTCCGATCGGGCTCTGGTCAATGTCAATCAAGCGGTCTACATGCTCAATCCCCGTAATCGTTTTAAACTTACCAGGTTTGTCTGAATTGCGGTTGAGCTTCTGGGCAATGGCTTTTTTGAGGATACTGTTGATTAGAGTCGATTTCCCTGAACCTGATACCCCCGTCACCGCGATGAATTTTCCTAGTGGGAAACGGGCCGTGACATTTTGCAAGTTGTTCTCACGCGCTCCTGTCACCTCGATAAAGCAACCATTTCCTACACGACGCTCTTCTGGTACTGGAATGGCACGTTTCCCTGACAAATACTGGCCTGTGATAGACTTGCTGTTGCGAGCCACCTGCTTGGGCGTTCCTGCAGCAACAATCTCTCCACCAAAAACACCAGCACCCGGACCAACGTCAATCAGATAATCCGCCTCTCGCATAGTATCTTCGTCATGTTCCACCACGATGAGAGTATTGCCCAAGTCACGCATCTTTTTCAGACTGGCAATCAGGCGGTCATTATCTCTCTGGTGGAGACCGATTGACGGCTCATCCAATATATAGAGGACACCTGAGAGGTTGGACCCAATCTGGGTTGCCAAGCGAATACGCTGACTTTCCCCACCCGAAAGGGTTCCTGCCGAACGTGACAGAGTCAAATAGTTAAGACCCACGTTATTGAGGAAGGTCAAGCGATCCTTAATTTCCTTGAGGATAGGACGAGCAATAATAGCTTCATTTTCAGACAGGGTCAGCTGGCTCACTAATTCCAAATGGTCTGCGATAGACAGGTCCGAAATTTCTCCGATATGTGGTCCTTGCTCCCCACCCACACGGACAGACAAGGCCTGGTCATTGAGACGATAGCCGTGACAAGTTCCGCAGGTTAGCTCATTCATGTAGAGGCGCATCTGGGTGCGGGTGTAGTCACTGTTAGTCTCATGGTAACGACGTTTGATATTACCAATTACTCCTTCAAAAGGAATGTCAATATCGCGCACACCGCCAAATTCATTTTCATAGTGGAAATGGAATTCCTTGCCATCAGACCCGTAAAGAATCAAGTTCTTATCTTCTTCTGACAAGTCTTCAAAAGGCTTATCCATATCTACTCCAAAGGCTGTCATGGCCTGCTCTAGCATGTTTGGATAGTAGTTGGATGAGATAGGATTCCAAGGTGCCAAGGCTCCCTCACGCAAAGTTTTGCTGGTATCAGGAACCACCAAGTCAACATCCACCTCCAGCTTGATGCCCAAACCATCACACTCACTACAAGAACCAAAAGGAGCATTAAAGGAGAAGAGACGAGGCTCTAACTCTGGTACGGTAAAACCACAAACTGGACAGGCATAGTGCTCAGAGAAGAGCAACTCAGAATCGTCCATAGTGTCGATAATCACATAACCTTCTGCGATACGAAGGGCAGCCTCTATGGAGTCAAAGAGACGGCTACGGATACCCTCTTTGATAACAATACGGTCAACTACGACATCAATATTGTGTTGCTTACTCTTAGACAGCTCTGGAACTTCGGTAACATCATAGACTTCCCCATCCACTCGGACACGGACATAGCCGTCTTTCTGAACCTTTTCAATGACACTCTTGTGTTGCCCTTTTTTCTTACGAATGATCGGAGCTAAAATTTGCAGACGTTGGCGTTCCGGCAACTCCAAAACCTTATCCACAATTTGCTCCACAGAAGAAGCCTTGATAGCCCCGTGCCCATTGATACAGTAAGGCGTCCCCACACGTGCGTAGAGGAGACGCAGATAATCATTGATTTCAGTCGTCGTTCCCACGGTCGAACGAGGGTTTTTGCTGGTGGTTTTCTGGTCGATGGAAATAGCTGGGCTGAGGCCATCAATGGCATCCACATCTGGTTTTTCCATATTGCCTAAGAACTGGCGAGCGTAGGCTGACAAACTCTCTACATAGCGACGTTGGCCCTCCGCATAGAGGGTATCAAAGGCCAGACTGGATTTCCCAGACCCTGACAAACCAGTCACAACAACTAACTTGTCTCGCGGAATCTCCACATCAATATTTTTTAAGTTATGGGCACGCGCCCCATGAATGACAATTTTATCTTGCATCTTTGTTCTTTCTAGTCCATTATTGCTTTCCATTATACCAAAAAATGTGAAATTCTATTACCCAAAAAGCTGTTTTTATAGTATAATAGTACGGTGCAAAAAATGAATCACTGAATAGTAGGAAAGGATAGGGGATATGAAACAAGTTTTTCTCTCAACAACAACTGAATTTAAAGAGATCGACACGCTTGAACCGGGTACTTGGATCAACCTCGTCAATCCTACACAAAATGAATCGTTGGAAATCGCTAACGCCTTCGACATTGACATTGCCGACCTTCGAGCACCACTCGATGCGGAAGAAATGTCCCGTATTACCATCGAAGATGAGTATACTTTGATCATCGTGGACGTTCCCATCACAGAGGAAAGAAACAATCGTACCTACTACGTTACGATTCCGCTAGGGATTATCATCACCGAGGAAACCATTATCACCACCTGCTTGGAATCCCTCCCCGTTCTCGATGTCTTTATCAACCGTAGACTGCGCAACTTTTACACCTTCATGCGTTCACGCTTTATCTTCCAGATTCTCTACCGCAACGCCGAACTTTACCTTACGGCCCTTCGTTCGATCGACCGTAAGAGTGAACAAATCGAAAGTCAACTTCACAAGTCTACTCGAAACGAAGAGCTGATCGAGCTCATGGAATTGGAAAAGACCATCGTCTATTTCAAGGCCTCACTTAAGACAAATGAGCGCGTGATTAAGAAATTGACCAGTGCAACCAGCAATATCAAGAAATACCTAGAAGACGAAGACCTACTCGAAGACACTCTGATTGAAACCCAACAGGCCATCGAGATGGCAGATATCTATGGAAACGTCCTTCACTCTATGACAGAGACCTTTGCCTCTATCATTTCCAATAACCAGAACAATATCATGAAAACTCTGGCTCTCGTGACCATTGTCATGTCTGTCCCAACCATGATCTTCTCAGCCTACGGGATGAACTTTAAGGATAATGAAATCCCTTTGAACGGTGAACCACACGCCTTCTGGTTAATCGTCTTTATCGCCTTTGCTATGAGTGTTTCGCTCACTCTCTATCTCATCCATAAAAAATGGTTCTAAGAGGAATCCCTATGTCTCAGATTGATTTACAAAAATTAACCAAGAAAAACCAAGAGTTTATCCACATCGCTACCCAACAATTTATCAAAGATGGTAAAACAGACGCTGAAATCAAGGCTGTCTTTGAGGAAGTCATTCCTCAAATCCTTGAAGAGCAAGCCAAAGGGACGACCGCTCGCTCCCTCTATGGTGCTCCAACCCACTGGGCTCATAGCTTCACGGTCAAGGAGCAATACGAAAAAGAGCATCCAAAAGAAAATGACGATCCAAAACTCATGATTATGGACTCAGCCCTTTTTATCACTAGTCTCTTTGCATTGGTTAGCGCTCTGACTACCTTCTTCTCTACAGAACAAGCTATTGGCTATGGGTTGATTACCCTCTTGTTGGTTGGACTTGTAGGAGGACTTGCCTTCTACTTGATGTACTACTTTGTCTACCAGTATTATGGACCAGACACAGACCGTAGCCAACGTCCTCCATTCTGGAAGTCAATCCTCGTTATCCTGGCTTCTATGGTCCTTTGGTTGGTTGTCTTCTTTGCAACAAGCTTCCTACCAGCAAACCTCAATCCAGTCCTTGCTCCATTGCCTTTGGCTATCCTGGGAGCTGCCCTTCTCGCCCTTCGCTTCTATCTCAAGAAACGTTTTAACATCCGAAGTGCAAGCGCGGGCCCATCACGTTATTAAGAAAAGTGAAAAGCTATGGCATATAGTCAATCCTTAGCTCAGCAGATTCGAAAAATTCTAGCACTTAAACTTCCTCCCCAAATTTTCGAAGAAGAGCTAGAAGAAAAGAAACTGTTTGGTGGTCTTGCCTTTATGATTCGTGGGAAAATAGTCCTTACAGTCAGTTCCAGAAAGGACGAGCTGGTTATGGTGAGAATTGGCAAAGAAATGGAAAAGCAAGTTCTACCCCGAACAGGAGCTCATACTACATTGATGAGAGGGCGACCTTATCATGGCTATATAGACCTAGATATCGAAGGTCAAAAAGAGCTTCCTTACTGGATTGATTTAGCCCTCTCCTATAATCAAGAGTTGACCAAGTAACTCATATCTGGTTAGATTAGAAAAACGAAAAGCAACTGCTAAGGCGGTTGCTTTTTCACTTGCTTTCTTGAGATCCAATAGAACTTCTGAGTCTCATTCTTGTAGTTTTCTCTCATCTTTTATGATAAAATAGGCTAAATCTATTTGCAGGAGGATGAGATATGATTTCTACTATTGGTATCGTGAGCTTGTCTAGTGGTGTTATCGGAGAGGATTTTGTCAAACACGAAGTCGATTTGGGTCTCCAACGTCTCAAGGATTTGGGACTCAATCCTGTCTTTTTGCCCCATTCGCTAAAAGGGTTAGACTTTATCAAGGACCATCCGGAGGCACGTGCAGAGGATTTGATGCAGGCCTTTTCGGACGATAGCATCGACACGATCCTATGTGCCATTGGTGGAGACGATACCTATCGTTTGTTGCCCTACCTTTTTGAGAACGACCAGCTTCAAAAGGTTATCCAA
Source organism: Streptococcus oralis (assembly GCF_001588645.1). GTDB lineage: Bacteria > Bacillota > Bacilli > Lactobacillales > Streptococcaceae > Streptococcus > Streptococcus oralis_AB. The sequence continues at coordinate 154,811 of NZ_LAYF01000004.1, forward strand.
CAAAAGATTTTTCTTGGCTTCTCGGATACCACTATGAACCACCTTATGTTGCACAAACTAGGGGTCAAGACTTTTTATGGGCAATCCTTTCTAGCAGACATTTGTGAATTGGACAAGGAGATGTTGCCCTATAGCTTTCACTACTTTAAAGAACTGATCGAGACTGGGAGAATCTCAGAAATCCGCCCTAGCGACCTTTGGTATGAGGAACGGATTGACTTTAGTCCCAAGGCCCTGGGAACAGCTCGTATCAGTCATACAAATACTGGTTTTGACTTGCTACAAGGAAATGCTCAGTTTGAGGGAGAAATTCTCGGTGGTTGCCTTGAATCTCTCTATGATATCTTTGACAACTCTCGATACGCAGACAGCACGGAGCTCTGCCAAAAGTACAAACTCTTCCCTGACTTATCCGACTGGGAAGGAAAGATTCTTTTGTTAGAAACAAGCGAAGAAAAACCTGAGCCGGAAAACTTCAAAAAGATGGTGCTGGCTTTGAAAGAAACTGGGGTATTTGAGGTCATCAGTGGACTCTTGGTCGGAAAGTCAATGGATGAAACCTTCTATGACGACTATAAGGAAGCACTATTGGATATCATTGATAACAATATCCCGATTGTCTATAATCTGAATGTCGGTCACGCAACTCCAAGAGCCGTTGTACCCTTCGGCGTCCATGCTTATGTGGATGCAAAAGAGCAAGTCATTCGCTTTGACTATAATAAAAAAAGCTGAGAAGAGTTTCTCAGCTTTTTCTCTTGTATAACTACTAAAACGTCACATACTACTGATAACTAAAATAATGAAGGAGAGGCTGTTGCCTAACATATGAACAACTAGGGGATAGTAGATATTCTCCTTTTCTTTCACATAAATAATAGAAAAGGCAAGGCCACCACCTAGATAATCGACTGCACTGACCCACTCTGATAAAGCCAAACTGTGCATATGTGTCAAGGCAAAGACAAGTCCTACCAGAATAATGCTTAGTAAACCTGGCAACCGTTTTTGCAAGTAATGCAATAAAAGCTGACGGAACAAGAGTTCTTCCACCAAAGGTCCAATGATGCAGGCGAAAACTGCTAACAGTAGCGGTTGTTCTTGAAAGGTGCTTTGAATATTCGACTGGTTTAGACCTTGTCCGACTAACCCAAAAAACTGCTTCAACATCTCTGATACAAATTTAAAGACAAGCGTCATCAGAATGAGAAAGAGCCAACCTTTAAAAACGCCAAAGAAGAATTTTCTTTTAGTCTTTCTAATCTCATTCCATTGTTGGATTAATCTATCCTTGAACAAGAAAGAGCCATATAGTGCTAATACTACATAGACTAGATAATTCGCAATGGCAGATGGCATCGAAGAAGCCAGCAATTTAACGCCATCAAACACAAAGAGAACTGTATAGAGAATCGTAAAAATAAGAATTCCCTTATGTTTATTAGACATTATTTATCTCCCCTTCCACTCACAATCATTCTCATGATCGTCAACCAGACCAGCAGCTTGTAAAAATGACAAAACTGCGACTGGACCTGTAAACTTGAAACCTCGTTTTTTGAAATCTTGAGATAACTTTTCAGACAAGGCTGTTTTAGCAGGTGCTAGGTGATAGTCAGGAACATCATTCACGATCGTTTTTCCCTCAACAAAAGACCAGAGATAGGCATCAAAGGAGCCATATGCTTCCTGAACTTGTAAAAATGCTTGGGCGTTGGCACGCGTCGCAAAGAGCTTGGCACGATTTCGGATGATAGCTGGATTCTCTAACAAGGCTTCCAACTCCCCATCTGTCATTTCCGCGACCGCCTGAATTTGATAGCCATGAAATACTTCTCTGAATCCTTGGCGTTTGTTTAGTACCGTTTCCCAAGATAGACCCGACTGGTAAGTTTCCAAACAAAGCAACTCAAAAAGAGAACGGTCATCATGAAGGGGTTGGCCCCACTCTTCATCGTGATAAGCCACATATAATGGGTTGTTCATTTTAACCCAACCACAGCGTTTTGTCATAAAAATCTCCTATTTGACCAACATTTTAAGGGCCGACTTGATATAGTTCTCTGCTGTATCCATCGTCCCTTCAAAGAATTTCTTGATTTTCTTGAGCTCTGTTGCCTTGTAGCCTAACGCCAGCATGGCTTCCATAGCTTCTTCCAGTTCTTGATTTTCAGCACTGGCTTGCACAGCGACTTTGGCAGGAAGGTCATCACTAGCCACGACTACCTTGCCTTCCAAGTCTAGCACCATCTGCTGGGCTGTTTTCTTACCAATTTTAGGGAACTTGGTCAAGTAGGTGATGTTCTTAGTCTCGATGGCTTGAACCAGGCCAGCATTGTCATCGGCAGCAATGATTGCAAGAGCTGAAACAGGACCAATCCCTGAGACCGAAATCAGACTGAGGAAGAGTTTTTTCTCATCTTCTGAGCGAAAACCATAAAGCAGATGGGCATCCTCACGGACAACTTGGTGCACATAAATCTGAGTTTCTTGGTTAACCTGACCTGAGTAGACATAAGGATTGGCTACATGCAAGATATAGCCGATACCATTTGCCTCAAGGACGATATATTTAGCAGTGATTTTGGTAATGATTCCTTTAAGATATTCGTACATAATTTTTTCTCCATTGTTTTGCCTATCTAGTATACCATATTTCCCCAAGACAGACTGCAACAAAAGGTGCAACCTCTGGTTGACAAATAGTACAAGAGATTGTATTCTCATTATAAGTAAAAATTGTTAGGATAGAAGTAGAAAAAGGAGGATAGAATAATGAAACTCGCAGAAAAACTATTTGAGCTCAGAAAGGAAAAAGGTTGGTCCCAAGAAAAACTAGCAGAACAAATCAATGTTTCTCGGCAAAGCATCTCCAAATGGGAGTCTGGACAAGTACTTCCTGAAATCGAAAAAATCATTGAATTAAGCAGGATTTTTCAAGTGACAACTGACTATCTACTACTGGATGAAAACTCTGAAAAAGCTTCCACAGCAGTGACCTTGGAAGAAAACAAGGACAAATACTATAAAGAGGTTAAATCCTATGGTCTCTGGCAAGTGATTTATATTTTCGTCTTGGCTCTGGCTATCTATCTCTTTTTAGCTGGTTCTAGTTTTCCAGCCGAGTTAACCGCCTGGATTTGGCTGACCTTCGTTCTCTTGATTGCGTCTGCAGTTGCTATCAACAAGGCTCTCCAAACCAAACAACGTTATCTTGATAAGGTAATTGGTCCTGAGAATCCTTTGAACCAAGACGACTCTACAAAACCTTGAGTCAATTGAATCATATTTCTCATTACTTTTATAGAACTGGTCTTGTCAAGCAAGTGTAAACTTCGTGTCAAGCTGCCCATATCCAATCAAGTTCCCACTTTAGAAAAACTAAAAAGCCTTGTTCAAAAAGGAACAAAGGCTTTTTGTGTTCTTAATATTTCCCCAACTCTCGGAGGCTGGTATGATTCTCCTGAATGCGTCGGAACATCTTTTCCATATCCGACTTGGTGAAATGCACCAAAACAGGACGTCCGTGAGGACAGTTATAAGGATTGTCACATTGAGAGAGCTGATAGAGGAGTTGTCTGGCTGAGTGGTCATCGATGCGATGGTTTGCCTTGATAGACCGCTTGCAGGACATCATGATAGCCAGCTCTGCTCGGTATTTCTTGATCGAAACTTCCTTGGTCAAGAGCAGCATGTCGCACATCTCATAGATACCAGACTCGATTTCTTCTTCTGCCATCCAAATAGGATGTTCACGTAGGATAAATTGATTTTCTCCGTACTCTGCTAGAAAGACTCCAACTTCCTCTAAAAGAGGCATTCTTTCCTTGAGACGAAGGACATCATCCGCTGGAAATTCAAAGATATAGGGCACTAGGAGTTGTTGCTGGCTCTGGTCAACATTGCCGATGCTTTCACGGTATTCCTCGTACTTGACCCGTTCCTGAGCCGCATGTTGGTCTATTATGTAGAGCCCATCTCGCCCCTGGGCAAAGAGATAAGTACCGTGCATTTGTCCAAAAAATTCCAACTCTGGGAAGCTGGATGCTTCCTCTCGCTCCAACTTATCATAGGCTTTATCGAGACTAGCTAGATCTAACTCTGGGTGGTCTAGTTGGTCGTAGTTAGCAGGCTTTCTCTCTGCAAAATGCAGTTTTGCTGGCTTGGTCAACTGGTCCAAGGTTTCCTGGGCAAATAAGGTCAAATCTTTCCCTTCCTCAGTTAATTCAACCTGATGATCAGCTACCTCAGCTTGACTGGGTTTTGAGAGTTCTGTTTTTTCATAGTAGAGCGTATTTTCTTTGAGTGGGAGAATGGCCTGCTCTACCTTTTGACGATTGCGTACGGTGGATTTGGCAAGATTTTCCAAGGCATCCGGTATCAAGGTCTGTTCCTTAAGACTCTTTGCGATAGCTTCTGAGACAAGTGCCATCAGCTCTCTTTCCTTAGAAATTCGCACCTCTTGCTTGGTTGGATGCACATTGACATCCGCTAGATAAGGGTCGATATGGATGTGAATGACAGCCAGTGGAAAACGCCCTACCATGAGTTTGCTGCCATAACCATCCAAAATAGCACGATTGAGCAAGAAGTTCTTGATATAACGGCCATTGATGAAGAGGCTGATATAGTTACGATTTGCTCGGGTTAATTCAGGTAAAGACACAAAACCTGTAATTTCAAAATCTAAGTCAGAGTTCTCAATTTCAATCATCTTCTTGGCACTCGCCAAACCATAAATCCCTGCGATGGCTTGGCGCAGTTGACCAGTCCCTGCTGTCCGTGTCATTTCCTTGCCATCACTGATTAAACTAAAAGAAATCTCAGGATGGGCCAATCCCAGACGGTTGACAATATCAATGATATGAGACAACTCCGCTTGCTGGCTCTTCATATACTTGAGACGAGCTGGTGTATTGAAAAAGAGGTCCTCCACACAAACTTTGGTTCCAACAGGACTAGTCGCTGGGATGACTTCCTCAACTTCACCCCCACGCGCAACGAGCTTAGTCCCATGACTCGCACCATCCACCGCGGTCAACAGAGTCAAGACACTGACAGACGCGATAGAGGGCAGGGCTTCACCACGAAAACCAAGCGTCCGAATCCGAAAGAGGTCTGCTTGATTTTTTATCTTACTGGTCGCATGACGACGCAGGGCCAATTCCACCTCATCGTGGGCAATTCCATGACCATTATCTGTGATTTGGATCTTCTTGAGACCGGCTTCCTCAATCTCAATGATAATCTGGCTAGAGCCAGCATCAATGGCATTTTCTACCAACTCTTTGACCACACTGGCAGGACGTTCAATGACCTCTCCAGCCGCGATCTGGTTTGCCAACACCTCTGGCAATTCAATAATATGAGACATCTTTCAGCCCCTTTCTGTATCTATTTTCCTAGAAATTGATTAGTGCTATTATACCATATTTCAGATACTACCAGAAAAAGCAAATACCACATAGACTCCAAATCTCTCCACATAGACAAAAGCTCTTGCCATGGGTCGTAAAATAGTGTTTAATAAAGGTGTACAGGAAGTGATCACAACCTTGTATAACTGAAAAGGAGGGAAATTTATGAAAGTAGAACTACAGATTAAAGAGACTTACGAGGAGGAAAAGCTGATTGTCCAAACTCCTCAGCCGACCGAAAAAGTCCAGAAAGTCATCGAGTTCGCTGAAAATCTAGACCAAAAAGAAACAATCAAAGGTAAGATTGATTATCAGGTCTATCTAATTAAGGTTAGTAAGATTCAACGCTTCTATATCGAGAATCGCAAGGTTCTAGCAGAAACTGCTAGTCAGACCTACAGTATTGATTTGCGACTCTATCAGGTTCTTGAAATGCTGCCGACCACTTTTATCCAAATTTCCCAATCAGAAATCGTTAATATTGACGCTATCTCTCATCTCAAACTCACGCCCAACGGTCTGGTTGAAATTTTCTTAAAAAACGAAAGCTTCACCTACTCTTCACGCCGTTACCTAAAAACCATCAAGGAGAAATTAGAACTATGAAAAAACAAATCTTTCACGATGCAGCCGCTGGTGTACTCATCGGCCTCATCCTCTCTATCCTCTTTTCACTCATGTACGCCCCAAATACCTATGCTCCACTTAGTCCCGAGTCTCTTATCGGCCAAGTGATGGCTCAACATCAGGTTCACGGTGCCCTGGTCTTACTCTACTGCATGATCATCTGGTCAGCTATCGGCGTTCTCTTTAGTTTTGGCAGTCGCTTATTCAGCCGTGACTGGAGCCTGCTCCGTGCCACACTTTCCCACTTCTTCCTCATGCTGGCTGGCTTTGTTCCACTAGCAACTCTGGCTGGTTGGTTCCCCTTCCACTGGACCTTCTATCTCCAGCTCATTCCAGAGTTTGCGATCGTCTACCTCATCATCTGGGTCATTCTCTATAAAAGAGAAGCAAAAAAAGTAGACCACATAAATCAACTCTTGGCTCATAAAAAGTAATAGAGAAAAACCCACTCACAAATACATGAGTGGGATTCTTTTTATAATTTTTGTTTGAACTCAACTAAGACATTCATAGCCTGCATAGGTGTCATGTTGTAAACATCTAGTTTAGCTAATTCTGCTAGGATAGGATTTTCTGCTGGCGTTTCAAAGAGAGAAATCTGTTCCGTGACGGCGCTAGTTTGCCTCATCGGAGCTGGGCTTTCTTGTCCCTGACTCTCCAGTTGCGTTAAAATCTTATCCGCTCTTGCTAAAAGTTCTCCTGGTAAGCCAGCGATCTTAGCAACATGGATACCGTAGGATTTATCAGCTGGACCTGGTTCAATCTTGTGAAGGAAGGTAACCTGTCCATCCTGTTCTAAGGTTGCCACGTGGACATTGACCAAGTGTTCCAAGCTAGACTCCAGACTGGTCAACTCATGGTAGTGGGTCGCAAAGAGGGTTTTGGCTCCGATATGTTCATGGATGTATTCGATGATGGATTGGGCCAGAGCCATTCCGTCATAAGTTGCAGTTCCGCGTCCCAATTCATCAAAGAGAATCAAGGAGTCCTTGGTCGCATGCGAAATGGCATTGTTGGCCTCCATCATCTCCACCATAAAGGTTGATTGACCTGAAACCAAGTCATCTGCTGCTCCGATACGGGTAAAGATAGCATCGAAGATAGGCAAATGGGCGCTTTCTGCCGGCACATACGAGCCTAGCTGGGCCATAACCGCCGTCATAGCTAACTGGCGCATGTAGGTGGACTTCCCGCTCATGTTGGGTCCCGTAATCAGTTGAATGCTGATATCTTCTGACATCTGGATACTGTTTGGAATGTAGGTCTGCGCTCCCATAACCTTTTCGACGACAGCATGGCGACCTTTCTGGATAGTGATTTGTGAGTCGTCTCCGAACTCAGGTCTGATCAAATGCTGGGTTTCAGCCACAACTGCTAGACTTTGCAAGACATCAACTGTCGCAATTCCTTGGGCTAGAGCCTGCAAGCGCTGGATATACTTGCTGACTTCCTCACGGATACGCATAAAGATTTCGTACTCTAGATTAGCTGACTTCTCACGCGCCTCCAGCATATCCCCCTCGATACGGGCCAATTCCTCAGTACCAAAGCGTTCTGAGTTTTTCAGCGTTGCCTTGCGGAAAAAGTGGGCTGGCACATTTCCCAGTTGCGAATTAGTCACATGGAAATAGTAGCCATCTTTTTTATTGTAGTCAATCTTGAGCGTGCTGATGCCAGAGTTTTCTCTCTCTTTTGCCTCAATCTCAGCAATCCAGCTAGTCCCTTCTCTAAGCACACGACGGTACTTGTCTAAGGTCTCATCAAATCCCGTACGGATAATGCCACCTTCCGTAATCACATGAGGAGCTTCAGGAGCAATGGCAGCGCTAATCAAGCTCTCCAACTCCGGAATGGCATCCAGCTGTGCGATGAGATAGGCCAGGGCAGGTTGCTCCATCCCTTCTAAAATCGCACGAATCCGTGGCACACTAGATAAGGTGGTCGCCAACTGCAAGAGATCCTTGGGATTGGTTTTGCCAAAAGAAACCCGACTAGCCAAACGTTCGATGTCATAAACACCTTTGAGACTGTCCGTTAAATCGCTGCGCTCAAAGAAGTGGTCAAGAAAGACCTGCACCACCTCTTGACGTTGGACGATTCGCTCCTTATCAATCAAAGGACGATGAATCCAAGAACGCAAGAGCCGCATGCCCATAGCCGTCTTGGTTTCATCTAAAAGCCAGAAAAGACTGCCTTGCTTCTTGCCTGAGCGGGCATTCTCAACCAAATCCAGACTAGTCTTGGTCGCATAATCCATCTGTAAGAAATCTTTGATTTCATAGCGGATAACTGGTTTGAGGTGGTTCAATTCCCGCATCTGGGTCCGGTGAACATACTGGAGCAGCTTACTAGCTGCCGCTTGCTCCACAGCTGCCAGTCGTGGATCCAGTAAATGAAGGTCCTCAAAGCCTTCCTTCTCATAAGAAAGCACCAGATTCATCTGGCGGCTGAGGATTTGTTCTTCTTCCTCAGACAAGTCATAACCCAGCACCACTTCTCGAGCCTTGAGATTGCGAATTTCCCCACAAACCAACGTGAAATCCAATAGCCCCGTCACATAGAAATCACCTGTCACCAGATCCATATAAGCCAGACCAAATTGATTGCCATCGCGATCTAAGGAAACCAAGAAATTATTCTGACTATCTGGCTTACTGCTATCGACGACCGTTCCAGGTGTGATGACCTGGACCACCTCTCGCTTGACAACACCAACCGCTTGTTTGGGATCTTCCATCTGTTCGGCTATGGCTACCTTATAGCCCTGCTCAATCAGAACATCGATATACTGCTGGGCAGAATGATAGGGGACACCCGCCATGGGTATCGGATTTTCTGCATTTTTATTCCGACTCGTTAAGGAAATTTCTAAAATTTGCGCTGCATTAATTGCATCTTCATAGAACAACTCGTAAAAATCACCCATCCGAAAAAGCAAAAAAGCATCTGGGTATTGTTTCTTAATATCCACATACTGTTGCATGCCGGGTGATAGCTTTTCTGTTGCCATTTTCCGTCTCTCCTTGCTAAAAATAAGTCTTGAGAGCAACTCCCAAGACCTTATTTATCTTTCATCAAATCTAGCAAACGATCTTCCATCAGCTTGGCAACGTGCTGGTCTCGACAAATAACCAATAAGGTATTAGCACCAGCAACCGTTCCTAAAATCCATTCATCCTTGTTTGCATCTACAATGTTTGCTAAGACTGCAGCTTCCCCAAGTTTGGTATGCAGTACCAAGGTGAACTCTGCTCTTGCAACTCCTTCTAAATGATGAGACAAAAACTCAACTAAATCAATCTTATCTGTCTCATTTGCTAGTACATAATACACCATATCATTTTTCTTAACCTTGGTCAAGCCGATTTCACGCAAATCACGCGACAAAGTCGTTTGTGTCACATAAACATTACGAGCTTCTAAACGATCTTGAATCTCTTTTTGTGTCCCAAGTTTTTCTTCGGTGATCATCTTTTTAATCAATTGATGCCGTTCTCTTTTTCTCATATTATCCTCTTAAGTGAATATTTATAACAAGTTTTACATTTATTTTATAACTACATTATACCAAAAAAAATAGATAATTCAAAAAAATTCTTTTCTTTCTCAAAAAATGTAGTAAATTGTGTTAAAATAGTAAAAAAGCCCAAAAGGAGCCCTTATGAATACAAAAGAATTGATTGCTAGCGAGTTGGCTAGCGTCATTGATAGCCTGGACCAAGAGGCTATTTTAAATTTACTGGAAACACCTAAAAACTCAGAAATGGGAGACATCGCCTTCCCTGCCTTTTCTCTAGCAAAGGTCGAGCGTAAAGCTCCGCAAATGATTGCAGCAGGTATTGCTGAAAAAATCAATAGTCAAGCCTTTGAAAAGGTTGTTGCTACAGGACCTTACGTCAACTTTTTCCTTGATAAATCTGCTATTTCGGCTCAGGTATTGCAGAATGTCATCACTGAAAAAGAACACTATGCCGACCAAACCATTGGCAAGCAAGAAAATGTCGTTATCGACATGTCTAGTCCCAATATCGCAAAACCATTCTCTATTGGGCACTTGCGTTCAACAGTTATCGGAGATAGCTTGTCACATATTTTCCAAAAAATCGGTTATCAAACGGTCAAGGTCAACCACCTAGGAGACTGGGGCAAACAGTTTGGAATGTTGATTGTTGCCTACAAGAAATGGGGAAATGAGGAAGCCGTTAAAGCGCATCCAATCGATGAACTTCTTAAACTCTACGTTCGCATCAATGCTGAAGCTGAAAAAGACCCTAGCTTGGATGAAGAAGCACGCGAATGGTTCCGCAAACTGGAAAATGGAGATGAGGAAGCCCTCGCTCTCTGGCAATGGTTCCGTGATGAAAGTTTAGTGGAATTCAACCGCCTTTACAATGAATTACAAGTCGAATTTGACAGCTACAACGGGGAAGCCTTTTACAATGATAAGATGGATGCTGTTGTAAACATTCTCGCTGAAAAAGGACTTCTTGTTGAGTCAGAAGGAGCCCAAGTTGTCAATCTTGAGAAATATGGAATTGAACATCCAGCCCTTATCAAAAAATCTGATGGTGCAACTCTCTATATCACACGTGACTTGGCTGCAGCCCTTTACCGTAAAAACGAATACCAATTTGCAAAATCCATCTATGTTGTTGGTCAAGAGCAATCTGCCCACTTCAAACAACTCAAGGCAGTACTACAAGAGATGGGCTACGATTGGAGCCAAGACATTGTCCATGTTCCGTTTGGATTGGTAACAAAAGAAGGGAAAAAACTCTCTACTCGTAAAGGAAATGTCATCTTGCTAGAGCCTACTATTGCAGAGGCTGTTAGTCGTGCCAAGGCACAAATCGAAGCGAAAAATCCTGAGTTAGAAAATAAAGACCAGGTTGCCCACGCTGTTGGAGTTGGGGCTATCAAGTTCTATGATCTTAAGACCGACCGTACAAATGGATATGACTTTGACCTTGAAGCTATGGTATACTTTGAAGGAGAAACTGGACCTTATGTTCAATACGCCTACGCTCGTATCCAATCTATCTTGCGCAAAGCCGATTTCAAACCAGATACAGCTGGCAACTACAGCCTGAATGATGCTGAAAGCTGGGAAATCATTAAACTACTCCAAGACTTTCCACGTATTATCAATCGTGCAGCAGATAACTTTGAACCTTCTATCATTGCGAAATTTGCGATTAGTTTGGCTCAAGCCTTTAACAAATATTATGCACATACACGTATCCTAGATGAAAGTCCTGAGCGTGACAGTCGTCTAGCCCTCAGCTACGCAACCGCAGTCGTCCTCAAAGAAGCTCTTCGTTTGCTCGGAGTAGAAGCACCAGAGAAGATGTAAATCGCCAAAGTTACTTGATTGCAGAGCAATCTAAGTAACTAACGCCAAATCCTATTCGGACTTTGGCTAGGCGCTTCACTAGTAAAGAAACATAAATATTGTCGATTTATGTTTCTTTACGTCGTAACTATGGTGATTTGGCTTGGCACTTTACTAATTCGATCTATTCACTACTATTTATCACACTGGGAGATTTCCTATGAACCAATATGCTTATATCCTCGTTGTACTTAGCTTGGTTTTCCTTTTTCTGCTTAATAAGTACGAGAAGGAAAGACTTCAAAGACTTTACCAAGAGCAACTCTTGAAGGACGAGACATTTAGGTCTGACATCAAAGAGAAAATTCACACGACTGAAAATATCAATGATGTCATTGCACATATCAATAAAACTTACCATCTGGGAATGTTGCTCTCAAAAGACGTCACAGATCAATTGAAATAACCGAAATCCGAGAAGCTTTCTTCTCGGATTTTTTAGGCTTACCATATTCCCCTTGGAGAAATTTCATTAATGCATGTAAAATTTTTCTGTAATTTTCTATATTTTTTCAAAATGTCCTTGCATTTCTTTTAAGTTTTTTGTAGAATAGTAGCTGTATATTCAGATTATTCTGAAAATTTAAAAATAGGAGTACTTATTCAGTATCCTACCGGGCAGGCAGTTGAAGCTGCTTCAGCCAAATACATCTCTCAATTTGTGGGTATGTATGCCTCTGTTCTTGGAGAATGGTCCCGTTATTTGATCACCTTTATCGCCTTTCTTTGTATCTTTGGAACGGTCATCACCGTTATCGATGGCTACTCTCGTGTCAATCAGGAATCCCTACGACTCTTGATTCGTCAAAAAGAGGATACTCGCAAATCTTTGAACACCTGGATGACCATTACCGCTATCATTGGTATCGTAATTATTAAATTCTTTGCTGATCAAGTTTCTACCATGCTTCGCTTTGCCATGATCGGTTCTTTCCTGACAACACCATTCTTCGCTATCTTGAACTATGTTTTGGTGACACGTGAGAATAAAAATCTTCCTTCTTGGCTAAAACTCCTCGCTATCGCAGGATTGATTTTCCTCTTTGGCTTCGCTATCTTCTTTATCTATGCACTTGCCATCGGAAAAGCAGGATAGTTTATAAAATGGCACCCTGACAGGGTGCTTTTTGCATACTCAAAAGCAGTTGAAAATCTCAACTGCCCCTCAGTACTACTTTATTTTTCTGTTTCTAACTCATACAAATCCGCAATAATCGCTGCGACCTTTTTAATATCTCCCAGCATGCCACGCATTTCAAAGTCTGCTAGGACCGGGAAGCCAAAGCGCTGGCTATACTGCTTGGCTGTCAGACAGTATTGATTGTTAAAATTGCGATTACCAGATCCCACCACCCCAAAACACTTACTGGCATTGTCTCCATAGGCGATAAAATCACCCACTGGAGTCGTTAGGATCTCAACATCGCCGTTATCGACACCATTTCCACCTTCTAGATAGGTTGGTAAAAAGGCGACATAGGGGTGATCCATCTCAAAGAAATCTTTCCCTTCCTTGACCAAATCCTTGATATGGATCTTTTGGACCTCAATCCCTTCGTGCTGGGACAAGAGATAGTCCTTGAGTCGGGTTACAAAACTCTCTGTATTCCCGCTCAAACTGATATAAACTAAGGATATTTTTTTCATATTGACCTCGATTTTTATTTTTGGATATTAAAAGAACTACCAAGATTGTAACTTGATAGTTCTCTTTTGTCAATACTTAGGCAACTTCCTCTGCTTCGGCTTCCTCAGCCAAATCTTTTTGCTGGCGCCACATCTTGTAAAAGACTAAGGCTAAAAAGAGGACATTGATAATCATGAACAAAATAACAGTTCCTTTTGCTAATGCGCCTATTCCTAAGCCTAGGGTATCATCTTTGATCAATTGAATTGCATCTTGAATGTTCACAAAAGAATAGACCAAACCAACAATCGCTAGCAAAAGATAGCCAAGATAAGCATAGTTTGCAAATTGGACGTTTTTACGAACTAAGAACACAAAGGCTACCACAACTAAAATAGCAGATAAAACAATCAAAACTACATTAAAAATTGAGTGCGATGCCGCTGTTACTTGGTAGGTATAGTTAACCGTGTCTTCTATTTGCTGAGCAGTAAGGGACCCACTATTAGATAGGCTCGCACGAAGAACTTCCTTGCTAGGGACTGGGCCCAAGATGCCAAATAATGACGAAGCAGAAATGAGTGCTGATAGGACTAACAAAATCCAGAGATAAATTGGTTTCTTTTTCATATTATCCTCCTATAAAACCTTTTGGACATTATAGCATTTTTTGTACAGGAATACAACTTTTACAAGCTGGTTTCAACTTGTTTGCGATAAGCTTTCGGTGATTTTCCGCACAATTTACGGAAAACCTTGTAGAAATATCCAACATTACTGTAACCAACTGCATAGCAAATATCTTCAATGCTATCACTGGTCGAAAGCAAGAGCTGTTGCGCTGCCTTAATTCGCTGTTTGTTGAGCAGTTCTGCAAAGGTCGAGTTGGTTTCTCGCTTGATCAGTTGACCAAGGTAGACTGGGTTGATATAGAGATCCTTGCTGATGTCCTTAAGTGATAACTCTTTTTGATAATCACGACCAATCACCTCTAGAACGCTGACCACATTTTCATTCATGCGGTACTGGCCAAAGAACTTGGTCAAGGTTTCTTTGATATAGGCAACCAATTCTTCAAAGGTGTTAATAGCATGAATAGCTTTTACAATCTCGGTCATATCATCTGCTTTTAGGTGTTCAAACAAATGAAAGACATCCATGACAAACTGGGTAAAGAGCTGCTTTGTGATGGCCACGCGCGGGGTATTCTTCAAAACAACCTTCTCTAGCAGGGTTAATTCTTCGATGATTTGATTGATATTCCCTTGGATAATCACCCGATAAATCGGCTCGTAATAAGCAAACAAACTCTCGGATTTTTCTAGATTAACAGAACCGTAGAAGAGGGCTTTTTCAGCATTGATCTTCCAATTCTCAAAGGACTGCTGGTAGGGTGCTTCAAATGGTGTCACGACGATGCCATCTAGCGGTTGATCAGAGATGAAAATCTGCCAGTCTTGCCCCAAAACATAGTAAGGAATGGTAAAAGACCCCTGCTTTTCCTTGGATAGACCAATCCACCAGCTGTCTTTACCTGACAGGTAGTTCGTAAATCCTGTCTCATCCAATTCTTGACTGAGGGTCTGACTTTGCTCCACCTTTTCCTGAAGCTGCTGCGCAATCTTTTCTAATAAATTGCCCAACTCCACCTTGTCTACTGGCTTGACCAGATAATCCACGACACTAAGGTTCATGGCTTTTTTGACGTAGTCAAACTCCTGATAACCAGACAGCAAGATATAATAGGTATCTGGAAGTAGCTCTTTCATTTCCCTAATCATCTCAAGTCCGGTTTTATCTGGCATGTTGACATCGGAAATGACCACATCTACTGGATTTTTCTTAACATAGTCCAAAGCATCATATGCGTGATTAGCTGTTGCGACGACTTGCATATCCCATTTTTCAAAGGGGATTAATCGCTTGAGCCCCTCTGTCACCATGTACTCATCGTCTACTAATAAAACTTTATACATTTCTACCCTTTCTATTCATCCTGGATAGTGATATGGTAACGAACCCCCTCTTGCTCAGCTGACTCTACACTGATTTGGTAGCGATCCCCAAAGTAGAGAACAAAGCGTTCGTGTACATTTACTATTCCAATTGATTGCCGCTCCCCACTATAGCTTGCCTCGTGTTCAAAACTTCTCTGAGCTAATTTTTCTTGCAAGCTAGCTAGTTTCTCAGCGGGCATTCCCCGACCATTGTCTTCCACTAGGATTTCAACGAAGCCTTGGCCCTTCAAGGCTTTGATACTGATGACATTATCCGTTCTGCGATGGTCAACACCATGGGCAAAGTAGTTTTCTACTAATGGTTGGAGTGTAAATTTTGGAATCCTCATTTCTTCCAATTCTGGTGCAATCTTGAAACCATAGGCAATGGATTTAGGATAACGCACCATACAGAGATAGCTATATTTTCGGCAAAATTCCAACTCCTGCTTCAAGGTCGTTTCCCGCTCGTCAGAGATATTGTTGCGTAACAAGCTGCTAAATTCATAGATAATATCTGCCAGTTCATCCTGACTTTGCATGACGGCATACATCCGTAAAAACTCCAGAGTATTGTACATAAAGTGAGGATTGATTTGAGCCTGCAGGGCTCGCATATTGGCATCCTTTTGGCTGAGCTCTAGCTGATAGATATCATGGATATTTTTTTCCAGGCGATCCAACATATCATTGGTTGTTTCTGCAATGAGAAGCAACTCTTGGTCTTTTTCAGAGGTATCGATTCGAAGGCCTTCTTCTCCTTGAGCAATCACCTCGATCGAATCAACTAGGTCTACAACCTGCTTTTGGTAGTTTGAAAAAGTCTGTCTAAGGGTCACGTACAAAATGATGATAAAGAGAATACTTAGCCCAATAATGACAGCTGAACTCGTCAAAGTTCCTGTAAGAACAAAATTTTTAGGAACAGCAACTCGAACCTGATAACCGTGAGAGGTGACACCTACAAACCAGTTTTCTCGCTCAGCTGATACCTTCTCCCCAATATGAAACATCTCGGTCTCAAAAGGCGAAGTTACTGTTACAGCCATTGGGATATGGCCCCGAGTATTGTCAATAGCGCCATGTAAAACATCTGGGGATAGGGAGATATAGATCACTCCTAAATCCTTGTCAGACACAGGATCAGAAACAGGAATAGCAAAACTATTAGCTGTTGGCTTAAAATCCTCCGCAGGAATTTTCTCTCCACTGCGTTTTTCTCTAGTCGAAACATAGACTTCCTTATAGTCCTGAAGAACAATGGCCACTCCAGTCACAAAATCATTCCGAACATAGAGGTCGTCGATATTTTCATACAAGGAAACCGAGATATAGGGCGAAGCCTTGCGCTCTAATTGCCAATAAAAATAGTCTGGTGTACTGAGACTAAAGTACTTGTAAATCCCTTCGATGCGGGCCTGATTTTCAACCAAAGACTGAGCGAGTTGGGTTGACTCTCTGTGATAATATTCCACTTCACTCACTGTCCGAGTGGTTACACGTTCTGCAACCCGTTGGGCCTCTTTCTCACGTGAGTCCCAGTCAGCATACGATAGCATAATCGCAAAACTAGCAATGACCACGATCATAACCGAACTATAAATCCGTAAAAGAGAGTGAAGCCAGAACTGCTTCATTCTATTTTGTTGCCAATTTTTCATGGATACTTTCATAAATAGGTTCCAACATATCACTGATAAAGAAATGCCACATTCCAATTCCTACAAAAAAGAGCAAGGCAGGCATATAATAACCAACTCCTACAAGGAGAGCGGACCCGAGTAAAACCTTGGCAATCGCAGGTAGGCTCATAAAAATTCCGATAAGGGACAGTTTCAAGGTATTTTGGTAGGATAAATCAAAGTACACCTGAAGTTTCAAGGAAACAGTATAGGCTAGAAAGACAAGAGCAACTACAAGGACATTGAGAAAGGTCGCCAAGAGGTGGAAAATGGTCTGGTGGGGCAATTGAACTAGAAGATATAAAGCATAAACCAGTACAAAATCTACAAACACAAAACTATAGAAAGCCAGATTGCTCTTGACAAAATTGCTCTTATACAATTCCCATGCTTCCTTCAAATGGTATGCTCGATAGGTATACCCATGCTCCGCATACAAACTCATCAGAGTGGCACTAGCTGGTGCCAAACCCAAAACTACTCCTCCTGCTAGTGTTAATAGCCAGAAATAAGCCGTCGCAATCATTCCCAAAAAGATACGATTAAAGACGAATTCTAGAAATTTTCCCATGCTACTCTCCTTAAACTAACGATGTAACTATTATATCATATTTCAAGCGTTTTCAAAAATATAGAACTCCCATTTACAATCCTCAAAAAGCGTGATACAATTGATTTTATTAGTCTATATCAAGGAGAAACTCATGAAGAAAAATATCTTAACCACCCTCTTGGCCGCCGTCCTCTACTTTCTCTGTCTAGGGATTGGAGTCTTCCTAGGACACCTGGTCGACCAGATAGGCAATATGTTCTATGCGCCTGCCTTTTCTGCCCTTGTCGGTGGCAGTGTCTACATGCTTCTTTTGACGAAGGTCCCTCGTTTTGGCGCTATCACCACTCTAGGACTTTTTATGGCACTTTTCTTCCTAGCTAGCAATCATGGCGCTGGTGCCTTTCTCCCAGGAGTCGCCTGTGGTCTTGCAGCAGATGCCATCGCTCGTCTCGGAAACTACAAAGACCGAATCAAAAACACCCTCTCCTTCCTCGTCTTTGCTTTTAGCACAAGTGGCCCTATCTTCCTCATGTGGATCCGTCCCAAAGCTTACATGGCCACCTTACTTGCGCGTGGGAAATCCCAAGAATACATTGACCGTATCATGGTCGCTCCAGAGTTGGACAAAATCCTTCTCTTTGTTTCAAGCATCCTCCTAGGTGCCTTGATGGGTGCTTTGATAGGGCAAACCATTAGTAAAAAGCTTACACACAAGATCTAATCACTAAAAAAGAGCCCTTCGGCTCTTTTTATTTATGACTTAATTTCTTGGTCAAGAAATCTCCCAAAAACTGGATTGTAAAGATAATCAAGATGATAATGATAGTCGCCAAGATGGTCACATCGTGATTGTAGCGGTTGAATCCATAGGCAATGGCTACGTTACCGATACCACCAGCTCCAACCGCTCCCGCCATAGCTGTTTCACCGACAAGGGAAATCAAGGTTACAGTTGTCACACGGATCAAGTCTGGTAGACCTTCTGATAGATAAACACCTACGATGTCCCAGAAAGTAGCTCCGCTAGCTTGAGCTGCCTCGATGACACCACCATCTAGCTCAGCCAATACCACCTGTACTTGACGGGCAAAGAAGGCAAAGACTGCAAATGAAAGCGGCACAAGAGCTGCATTTGGCCCGATGCTCGTCTTCACAATCAAGTGAGAGAGTGGCGACATGATTGCCAAGAGGATGATGAAAGGAACCGCACGGAAAATAGAGGTAACCTTGTCTAAAATCCAAAAGATAACCTTATTTTCCAAGACACCACCTGGCGCTGTCAAGACGAGGAAAAGACCTGCCACCAACCCCAAGAACCCTCCGATGATGAAGGAAAGAACTGTCATATAAAGAGTAAGGTAAATGGCTGTTCCCCAGCCTGCCTGACCAGACCAGCCCATCTTGTAGACATTTGGTAGATAAGTTTGAATCAACTCTGTCATTTTACTGTCCTCCCTTCAATACTTTTAACTGGACACCAGCTTGACGGATGGCTTCTTGAGCACCTGCTAGCGCTGCTTTTTCACCTGACAACACCACAACCAATTCTCCAACGGGAGTGCCATCGAGAATTTCGATATTTCCATAGAGGATATTAGCCGTTACTTGGTAATGTTTGTACAATTCATTTAAAAGTGGTTCGTCTGTCGAAGCCCCTGCATACTTGAGCTGCACTAAAATACTGTTCTCAGATAAATGTTCTACGATTTCTTGCTTCTCAATCTTAACCATGGCTTCGTCAATACCTGTGGCAGTTGAGATGAAGTCTTGAGTCAAAGGTTGTTTAGGATTTGAGAAGATTTCAAGAACACTGCCCTCTTCAATCAAACGGCCATCCTGCATAACTGCCACACGATTAGCAATGTCTTTGACAATCTGCATTTCGTGTGTAATCAGGACAACGGTCAAGCCTAATTTTTGGTTCAAATCTTGTAGCAAGGCCAAAATCTGCTTGGTTGTCTTAGGATCAAGGGCAGAAGTTGACTCATCTGAAATCAAGATTTTTGGGTCATTGGCTAAGGCACGCGCAATAGCCACACGCTGTTTTTGCCCTCCTGATAGTTGTGAAGGGTAGTTTTCAGCACGATCCGCCAAGCCAACCAAGTCTAACAACTTAGCTACTTTGGCTTTCTTTTCTTCCTTGCTGAGTCCAGAGTGTTTGAGGGCAAAGGCTACATTTTCCTCTGCTGTCTTTTGACTCATCAGGTTGAAATGCTGGAAAATCATCCCGATATCTTGACGTTTGCGACGCAACTGCTCTGCCGTCAAGGTCACTCTGCCGTTAAAAATAACGTCGTTATCAATGGTAATTTTCCCTGCAGATGGTTTTTGCAAGAGGTTAATCACCCGTACAAGGGTTGATTTCCCTGCTCCAGAATATCCAACGATTCCGTAGATATCCCCTTCTTGAATGTGAATGGTCACATCCTTGACCGCTGTGATGGTTCTCTTCTTTTGGTGAAAAGTCACATCGATCTGATCTAACTTGATAATATCTCTACTCATAGCTTCTAATCAGCTCCTCTACTAATTCAATATGGGTGTAGTAATCGGCGATTCGCACGTTTTCATCTCCACCATGGTCTCGGCTATTGGCATTTCCTAGACCGAAGGCTACCATGGGTACCTCTAGGGCATCAAAGACCGTGTGCATCGGTCCTGTCCCCGCTGTTGTTGGCAAGACTGATACGCCCTGTGGATAGAATTTCTTGGCCAACTCGATTACATTGAGAATGGCTGGCGCGCTCATATCGCTTCGATAACTCATCTCTCCCAAGGTATAGTATAATTCTACCTTATCAAAGCCATTTTTGTCTAGCTGTTTCCGAATTTTTTCCAGAACATCATGCGGTTCTAGGCCAGGAACCAAACGAACCTCTAGCTTAGCACTGGCTTCTGCTGGCAAAATCGTTTTCACCCCTTGACCTTGATAACCTGACTGAATCCCTTCGATATTAAGGGCTGGCTCGAAAAAGAACCGTTTTAGAAAGGCTGCGCGGTCCTCCTGTAAGAGAGGCAATTCCAAGCCATAAATGCGACTAATTTCCTCAGGATTGCGTTGGGCGTAGGTATCTACCAAGGCTAGTTCTCGTTCATTTGGCTCTTGAACATCCTCATACAAGCCTTCTACCAAGATACGTCCATCAGCAGCTCGCAGGCTACTTAAGGCCTGGATAAGGTACCACGGCGCCGACTCCACAACACCACCATAACTCGAGTGGATATCCACATCCGCACTTTTCACCTTAGCATCAAAGGTTACAATTCCCTTGTTCCCGCCAGAGATTTCCAGCTGTTCCAAGGCGTTCTTGGTCCCTTGTTCCCAGACTAGCAAGTCCGCCCCACGAAGTTTGTCTGCGTGTTTCTCTAAATACTTATCTAGATCCATGGAAGCAGACTCCTCTGCCCCTTCCATGATAAAGCTGATATTGACAGGTAGGTCATCGTGGTGCTGCATATACTTTCTCAGAGCACTCAAACGAGCTGTGATGTGGCCTTTGTCGTCGTCAACCCCACGTCCATACATAAAGCCATTTCGCACAGAAAGGGTAAAAGGATTCTCTGTCCACACCTGGTCGCCATCTGCTGGAACGGTGTCATAGTGATTATAGAAGATCAAGGTCTTGGCATCCGGACGCGAACTCTTGAAATGCGCCATGACAAAGGGAGCCGTGTAGCTCTCATCAATCTCCACTTCAGCCCCCACACGCTTGAAAATCTCACCCAGATAGTTTGCGACTTCCTTGAGTCCAACCTGCTGGGCAAAGACGGATTTCTTGGAAATTAAGGTGCGCAAGACTTCAAAATAATGTTGGGCCACATGATCCTTTTCAAATTTTTCAATCTGCTCTTGTTCGCTAGAAAAAACCATTTTCTCTCTCTTTCTACTACGTACTTTTGTCCTCAGAACGACCACAAGTGCCTCTTTAAAATCAACTCTCTATACAAAAGTAAGAGGTGGAAACTCTCTCCCACCTCCCTGTGTCTTATTACCAAACCGGTTGGTCCAAACCGTCTGATGTTTCTTCGATAACTTTTTTCACTTCATCAGTGTGGTAAGCTGCGATAATTTTCTTGATGGCATCAGCCTTAGGTGATGATTCCCAATCTTTTTTCGCAACAATGATGTTGTACCATTGTTTTGAGTTTTCATCAGCTTGTTCTTTGAAGAGTGCTTTCTTGTAGTCCAATTTTGCTTCTGTAACGAAGGTATTGTTTACAACGGCAGCATCAACTGATGACAATGAACGAGCTGTTTGGCTAGCGTCCAATTCAGTAATCTTCAAGTTCTTTGGATTTTCTGTGATGTTAGCAACTGTTGCAAGTGCAGTTCCAGAAACATCCAATTTGATCAAACCAGCTGATTGAAGCAAGTAAAGCGCACGGCTTTCGTTTGTTGCATCGTTTGGTACGGCGATTTCACCGTTATCTGGGATTTCTTCCACTTTGGTGTACTTGTTTTCTTCCCCATTTTTACCTGAGTAAAGGCGGATTGGTGAGATGTAGGTATCTGCAATCGCTACAAGATCTTTCCCGTTTTCTTTGTTCCAGTTGTTCAAGAAGTTGTAGTGTTGGAAAGCGTTCAAGTCTACTTCGCCATCAGCAGTTGCCTTGTTTGGTTGTGAATAGTCTGTGAACTCTGTGAATTCCAATTTAATTCCATCTTTTTCAACCAATTCTTGGATTTTATCCCAACGCGCTTCTTCAGAACCGCTACGGTTAACTGTTGCAATTTTGACAACTGTTTCGTTGTCTGCTTTCTTTTCTGAATTTCCACAAGCTGCAAGAGTCAAACCTGCGACTGTAGCAAGAGCTGCTACACCGAGCCATTTTTTAATTTTCATGATTCTATCTCCTTTAAAAATAATACCGTAATAGTATCTCATACTTTATTTGATTTAGCAAATTGTTATTAGATAGGCAGACATATAGTTTGAAACTATATACCTAAAAATTGAGAAATCATCCGCCTTTCTCAGACTGGATGATTTCATACGACTATTTAATATCAGCTTCTGCTGGGAGGTAAGTGTCCCCGAAGAACTGTTTAGACAATTTTTCAAGAGTTCCGTCTTTGTAGAGTTCTTGGATACGTTTGTCTACAAATGATTTCAACTCATCTTGACCTTTAGCAAGAAGTGGGTAAACGTAAGGTTGTTGGTCGCTTGGAAGTTCAATGACTTTCAAGTTGTCCAAACCTTGGTTCTTGATAACTGTTTCAACACCGATCTTATCAAAGATCTTGTAGTCAAACTGACCATCGCTCAAACGAGACATGATTTGTTGGAAATCAGCCTTTGTATAGTTAAGGATAGTTGGATTGTCCGCATGCTCTGTGTTATATGCTTCCAATTGTTTAGCTGAGGTTGTTCCTTGAACGACTTCAGTAGATTTTCCACCGATATCATCAAGAGACTTGATGCTAGTGTCGTCCTTCTTCACAACAAGAACGTTAGGGTTTTTAGCAGTTGGTGCTGCGTAAAGGTATTTTTCTGCACGTTCTTTGGTATAGCTGAGGTTGTTAACAGCCATTTGGTAACGATCAGCATCAAGTCCTGGGAAAATCCCTGACCACTCTGTCTTTTCAAACTTGACAGTATACTTGTCTGAGTCTTTAAAGATCGCGCGAACCACTTCAATCTCGTAACCAGTCAATTCACCATTTTCTTCATAAATAAATGGTTTTGGTGAACCGTTAGTTGCTACGACGATTTCTTTTTTACCAGATGTTGCTTCACCTGATGCTGCATCTTTCTTATCTCCACCTGAGCACGCTGCTAGTAGACCTGCGGCAACAAGCCCTAGGGCAGCAAGAGATGAATATTTAACGATTTTTTTCATGTCATTTCCTCCAAAATAGAATACTTTACTATCTTAACAGAAAATATTTTTTTTCGCCATTATATGATACCTATCTCGGTGATAGGTTTTTTTTATGGCTGACTAAAAGACCAGACGTAAGACTGCAATCAAGACCACTCCAAAAAGAACCGTACCCACTAGATTGCGGTAGCGAAAGGCTACCCAAGCCGTTGGAAAGACTGCTAAAAAGTCCAGCCATTTGATTTGAGGAAGGCTGCCAACCTTGCCAGTCACTACGCTTGAAAGGATCAAGGCAAATATAATGGAAACAGGCAAAAACTTCAAAAACCGCTCGACGATAGCTGGCAAGCCCTTGTACTTAACCAAAATGAAAGGAATCATACGGGGAACCCAAGTCACTAGGCCTGAAAAGATAACAGCTAACAAAAGATATTTACTGACCATCTAAGACCACCCCCATAGTGCAACCTAGCAAGGTCGCAAACAAAACAGCTAGCGACTGAGACACTACTGTCAAGAGTAAAAAGAAGGACACCGCAACCACTGCTAGGATCCGTAGCAGGTTCCGTACAGGAACCCGTCTTTGCATAATCTGAAATTGCGAGGTAAAAATCCCGATAAACATCCCAACAAGGGCAAAGTCTAAGCCAAAGACCTCAGGATTTGGAAGAAGCCCACCTAAAGCTGTCCCCGCAACTGTCCCGATAAACCAGGCTACATAACTATTGAGATTGTTCCCGTGCATCCACATAGGATGGACCTTGTCTGTATGGGCTAATTCGCCCATCAAAACACCGTAGGTCTCATCTGTCAGGAGACTAGACATGCCGATATTTTGCCAGAGACTAGTATGACGGAAATAGGTCGATGCATGCAAGCTCAGCAAAAAGAGTCGCAAGTTGATCAAAAAGACCGTCATAGCAATAGCTACCACAGGCGCTTGTACCGCAATCAGTGCCAACATGGCAAACTGGGCGCTCCCAGCATAAACAAAGAGGCTCATCAAGCCCATCTCAACAGGCGTCACATAGGGCGCGCCAATAATCCCACAAGCCAGGCCAATGCTGACATAGCCAAGGGCAGTCGGCATAGCTGCCTGTACACCTTCCCAAAATCCTTTTTCTTTCATCCTTCTCCTCATATTTTCTCCAATTGAGGCTGTTCATCATCACAGCTACAGCACGGACTATTATAACATATTCAAAGAAGAGAAAAAAGTTTCGGATTCGAAACTTATTGCCAGCAAAAAGTGCTGAAGAGGGAGTATCATGGATACATAAGAAATTGATCCACTCGGATCATATACTTGTTGACTACAGTTTTTTCAGCATATTCATCTTCTGTCGGATAGACATCGACCCAGAGTTCCCACTGTTGTCCTTTCAATTTGACCTTGTAGCGATAACCGTCATCGTATAGTCCTACCGGATCAGTGGTCATGGACTGGTAATCCGGAAGAACTTCAAGTTCTTTTTTTATAGACTGGGATAAGTTATCAAGCAATGCTTGCTGCTCAGCTTTTGAGGTAACGGGAAAATAAGCCGCTACTGTTTCCAAGTAATGCGACTTTGAAAATGTGAATCTTACTCGACCTGTATGGCCCTTCAAAGAAATATTTTCGTAATCATAGAAAAGGCGGCCTGTTTTATAGAAATAAGGGTCTTCTGCACGCCAAGTATCGCGATAGGCCATTTCTGTTTCCTCAACCACTTTATCAGCTTCTCCAAATACTTTTTCAAAAGATTTAACAGGCATACCAAACGAAAGGGATTCAAACAAGACTAGTTGCGTCTTGTTGATATTATGGCAGGCTGATAAAAGCATGAGTAAAGCTCCAAGAGTAAGTAAACTACTAATTATTTTTGTAAATTTCATATTTCTACTATACAAGAAAACTCTAGGATTGACAAACTTTGATAGAGTCGGATGCTGTGAAGGGTAAGTGACAAACCGCCATAATAAGAAAAAGACTGGGAAGCCAGTCTTATTTATACGATGTTAAAAATTCTGCTAAACCTAATACCCAAACACCAGTAAACTGACAATGATTAAGAAGCTATTCCACAAGATATGTAAGGCCATAGGCCAATAGATAGAACGAGTATAGCGAAATAGTGTACCAAATAGCAAACCTACTCCTGCGTACACGATAAAATCTGTTATCACCCAACCATGTTGTAAAATATGGATGAGACTAAAGAGAGTGGAGGAAACGATGACATCAACATAGTACTTTTTAAATTTGGATAGAGCTGTCATCAGAAGTCCACGAAAGACGAACTCTTCAACTACAGGCGCTATCAAACTACCATAAAGAATGCGTATTACAAAGTAGCTCATTCCTGTCAAATTAGTCGCCACTTCTCGTATAGTATTCCCATTTTGCGTGCTTGGAAAGATCTGAGTTGTTATATTCACCCACAAAAACATCAGTATAAAAGAAAGAAATAAAACACCGATATAAGACCAACGAAACCGGAGTTGCCCGCACTCTTTCCAATAGTCACTCTTAACAAGAACGATGCTAGCAACCATTCCCTCAATAACTATCACTAACATCTGCAAACCATAAAATCCAAAATCCGATAATTGATCTACAAACTCTAACTTTGCCATAAGAGTAAAAATCAGGTAATAAGTGGCTATTATCAAAATCGTTGCTAGATGCAATTTTATTTCTTTCATTTTCATAATTTAGTCTCCTAAGCGCTATCTGCGACGACGTCCAATTAGTCCTTCAGCTAATCCATTTGCCCAATCAAAAGCACCATAAGGACTTGGCCCGATACTTCTACCTCCCCAAGCGGGTAAAGTTGTTCTGCCACCTTCAAAAAGATGAATGAGATCTCCACCTTTAACCGCTTGCAACTCAGCTTCTGTCAATTCCATTGTTTCTGCAAATTGTAAATTCAACATCATTTACACTCCTTCAATTATTTTTACTTGTAAACTACTTCTGCGACCTAGGATTTGCTTCAAATACTTTACAAGGACAGTATATCACAGAAGTTAGTCCATTTTAGAAAATCGCATATTTGATATTTTTTCTTATGGAAATTTCACATTTGCGATTTTGATTGATTTGATTATTTCACTGATATAATATAGTTACCATTATGTAGGAGGACATGAAATGAAGAAACAAATCATAGCATTATTGACAATCGTTGCTGAGATTATTATCATTTTCCCGTTTCTAACTAATCGATAAGTTCTTTGTATTGCTGAAAACGCAAGTCGAAGAGGGCTATCAATTGTGGATTTTCTAATACTTGCAGAGATTGGATAAAGTGTTCAATCTCTTTTTGATTGTTTCCTTTGGTTTGAAGGAAAATACTCATTTTCTTTAAAAATTGCCACAACACTTTTTCAAAAACATCATACGGACGGAGCATACTCTCCAACTCGGCTTCAAAGATTGGGATGTAAGAGAAAAGTTTGCGCTCCATGAGCTCTGATATAATATTCAGAAAGCCACTTTTCATATACAGTCTATTATGTACCAACTCTTTAAATTCCTTGGATTTTTCAAGTAAAGAGGTTGATAAAAATATCAAATCTTGATTACTCAAGAAAGGCATGGTATTACAGAATATATAGAGTTCAAACCAGGTCCAAGACTCGATAGCATAGAGATAGGTGGTTAAAAACTCGCTATCCTCCTCTGCTAGCGGATAGCTTTTATCCAAGGAATGGATAGCATCTTTGATTACAATAGCATTCAAACGACGATAGGTTTCTGCCATCTGTTCTTGTTCGATTTCCTCCAACAGTTGCTCTAAACCCGCTATATCCTGATGGGCAAAACGATCCACAACCTTTCGACCAAATCGCATGTGTGGGGATTCTTGATAGTTATTGAGCTTGTGTCCAAATTCATCGAAGGTCACATTTATCCCTTGGATCGCTAGGATCAGCTTGTCCGCAGATAGCATAGACTGTCCTAGTTCAAACTTGGATAGCTGGGATGCTGTCAGTCCATCACAAGCCACATCTGACTGCTTGAGTTTTCTCGCCAGACGCAATTCCTTGTAAAATTCTCCCAATTCCATTTTTTCAATCATGGCCAAACTCCCTTTACTATTCTATTCGTAAAAACTTTTCCTTTTTTAACATATTATAAAATATTTTAGCAAAAAAGCCAGCTTCAAGCTGACTCTTTATTCCATGGTATCAAAGGCAAGACTTGGTTTGGCATTGAGGTCCAAGTCTGCAAAGTTTTCTTTGTTCCATTCGCTGACACTGGCATAGGCAATCATACCTGCATTGTCTCCACAGAGACGCAGGGGTGGAATGATGACCTTGACATCTGTAATTTCGGCCGCTAGGCGTTCTCTGAGACCTTTATTGGCTGCTACACCACCTGCCACTACCAGAGTTTTAACAGGATATTTCTCCAAAGCCTTCTTGGTTTTTGCCATGAGAATATCCATGACAGCTGCTTGGAAGGAAGCACACAAATCCTCTGTAGACAAGCTTTCTCCCTTTTGCTCAGCATTGTGGTAAAGATTGATAAAGGCAGACTTCAAACCTGAGAATGAAAACTCCAGATTATCTTCCTTGATCATAGCACGAGGGAAATCATAAATATCCTGACCTTGATGGGCCAACTCGTCAATCTCTCGACCTGCTGGATAGGTCAGCCCCATAACTCGACCGACCTTATCATAGGCTTCACCGACCGCATCATCGCGAGTTTCCCCCACAATCTTATAGTCACCAGCCTGACTGACATAGACCAGCTCAGTATGGCCTCCGCTGACTAAGAGAGCCAGCAAGGGAAACTCCAAGGGCTCCACACTATGAGCTGCCATCAGGTGCCCAGCCATGTGATTGACGGGGATCAGTGGCAGGCCATGCGCCCAAGCAAAGGCCTTGGCAGCTGACAAGCCAACTAGTAGAGCTCCAACCAATCCAGGTCCGTAGGTAACGGCAACGGCTGTCACATCTTCTTCTGTAATTCCTGCTTCTGCTAGAGCCTCCTCGATACAGGCTGTAATGACCTCGACATGGTGACGACTAGCCACTTCTGGCACTACGCCCCCAAAACGTTTATGACTCTCAATTTGACTAGCAATGACATTGGACAAGAGCTGGTCGTCGTTTTTTAAGACAGCGACACTGGTCTCATCGCAAGATGTCTCAAAAGCTAAAATATATCTATCTTTCATGGATCTCTCTTTTCATGACAATCGCATCTTCTATCGGCGCATGGTAGTAGACCTTCCGTCGCGCGATTTCTTCAAATTTTTCTTTTTTATAAAATAGCAGAGCTGGCCTGTTCGACTCCCTCACTTCGAGGAAAATTTCTTTGTCGGCAGGCAAAAAGTCAAACAAGGCTGTCGCGATTCCCTGACCCTGATAGGCTTTTTTGACAGCGATTTGCAGGACTTCCGCTTCAAAGAGATTCTCTTGAATTGCTAGAAATCCAATCACTTCTACCCCATCATAAGCCAATGCATACCAGGTCTGATCTTGGGACAGGTCTGCTTGGATTTGTTCCAGCGCCCACGGACTAACTGGGTAAACATCTACCATAACAGCATAGATGGCTTGCGCCAGGTTAGGCTGTCCTTGAATTCGTTTAATCTCTATCATAGGCGTTTAATGTAGGACTCGCCAGACTCGGAGTGGTTCTTGAGCCAGTTTTCCTCGGCTTCGACACGCTTGAGGTAATTTGGCACAAAGTCGTGCAAGGAGTCTGCTTCTTTGTCCCAGGCCCAAAGAGCTAGATTAGCTGCATTTGGCAAGGTTTCTTGGTAGCTGGCTTGTGGTAGTTGTTCTTGGATCTGTTCCACAAAGGCTCCAACTTCTCCGACAAAGGTCACCTGCTCAGCATCCTTGACCTGCTCTAGCACTTCCGCAAAAGACAGATGTGCTTCTGGCAAGACTGGCTTGGCATTTTCATAAAAGCCTGCATAGACATTGTTACGACGCGCATCCATGATAGGAACCACCAAGCCTTCTTTTTGGCGTGGCACCAGAGCCAATAGACTAGACATCCCAACTAACTCAATGTTCAGAGTATGAGCCAAGGTCTTGGCAGTTGCTACCGCAATTCGTAAACCTGTGTAGCTACCTGGTCCCTCTGCCACCACGATGCGATCCAAGTCCTTGGGCGTCAGGTCCAAACTCGACATCAAAAAATCGATGGCAGGCATGAGGGTGATACTGTGATTTTTCTTGATATTGATCATAGTCTCAGCAAGAACCTGCTTGTCCTCTAAAATGGCTAGAGAAAGAGCCTTGCTAGACGTATCAAAAGCTAATACTTTCATAACACATTCCTATCTTTTTGTCTGTTTACTATTATACTACAAAAGCCAGCGCATGGGAATTTTCTTTGTTTCCAAACAAAAAGGCCTACCACTTAGACAAAAAGAAGTGTAAATAAGTCATATATGCCTTAACTCGATTGTCGATGTGAGAAATCATCATCGTAAAAATAAAGATATCACCTAAAAATAGAAAAAGTCCATCCCATCTAAAGACGAGGTGGATTTTCTGTATATCTAGAGGAATAATTGACTTTAGGCATTTAAACCAAAGTAGAAAACGAGCCAGACAACATAGGTGACCAGGAGGAGAAAAATTGAATAGAGCGTCACAAAAGCAAGCTTCCAAAGGAACTTTGTTTTGCGGTGTTCCAGATGCACAAACAGGGCATTCCCCCCATAGACACAAGCTACAAAGACTACAAACATCAAGAGGCGAACCCCTACTGCAAATTCAAACAAACTAAACATTCTTAATCCTCCTTTTGGTATTACTATTTTTATTTAAACTGTTGACAATGTTGTTCAATCAATGTTAAAATGTAATTCAACATTGGTAGGAAAATCAGGTTGAGTCGTTGACTCTTCGGGCTGCAGTGCTATCCCTGAAACTTTGGTTTCTAAAGAACTGAAATTGCGATTGAACAATTCGCCCCCAGTGTTTGACTGCTCTTGACTTCGGTCAGGAGCTTTTTGATGCTTTTAAAGTTGATTCCCTCAGTAAGTTATAGTAAAGTATAAATATCGAGAGGATAACATAGGGCGACTGGTAACAGAGCGTTCAGTTGGTTATCTTCGTTAAAAGCGTAGATGATTTTTTGATTTGCAAATCTATCTAAATATTGTTGTGCTGACCTTTGCAAAGCATCCGCATACTTATTTAAAGTCCTTATGTCCGCATCTTCAGGGTATTTGTAGCCACCACGCAACCGATAACTTGACTTTACTGACTTGTCAATGTTAAAATATAATTGAACATTGGTAGGAAAATCAGGTTGAGCCTTTGGCTCTTCAGGCTGTGGTGCTGTCCTTGAGGGTTCGCCTTCTAAATAACTGTAATTGCGATTGATTAGTTCGCCCCCAGTGTTAGATGGCTCTTGACTTTTGTCAAGGGCTTTTTCTTTTTCGACCTAAAACAGAGACTTTTCAATATTATCCTTGAATTCTCACATATTACTCTTAGACTTTTTGAGAATTTTTTTAACATGATTTATCGGCCCGTCAAAATTTTTATTTTTTAAATCGTTGATGTAATTCTTTTGTTCACCCTGAAAATAAGTCAACAGAGGTTTTTTGTTATCCCTAAGTTGAAGATCTTTCAAGGCAGAGTAATAACATTTCTTATTCAAAAAACCTATAATGAAAGGAACAATTCCTTCTTTTAGACACTCCTTAAACAATAGCAAGCGCCCCACTCGACCATTACCATCAGCGAATGGATGGATTTTTTCAAAGTTAGCATGAAAAGTAATAAGATACTCCAATTCTTTGGCGTTATTTAAGTTATATCCAATTAGTAAGGTCCGCATCTCTTCTTCAACACGTTCTACAGGAGTTGTCTCCATTTTTCCTACGATATTTGGGAGTAATTTGTAGGCTCCGACAGAAGCAAGAGGGCTATACTCCAAACTGGTTCCACTTTTCAATATTTGATGAATTTTTTTAATATAAGCTTCTGTCAGTGGTTCATTCACAGTATCCAGAATGTAGTCAAAACATTTGAAATGATTTGCCATTTCAATCACATCATCAATTCTGATTCCCCTTTCCCCGATATTTGCGATGATTTTTGTATCATAAATAAAACTAACCTGATTTTCAGTCAGGCTACTACCTTCTATTTTATTGGAATGATAGGCAAAACGTTTTTGGGTTATATCGTAGATTCCCCCATGAAGTTTTGTGTTACGTTCTTCTAAGAGTCTTTCAATAAGGTCCATTGCATCTCCTATAATATTTTTAAATTGATTCTTTATATACTATCTCAAAAATAGCATCCCAGGATAGTTCCTTAATCAAGTTGTTTACTTTGCTCTCACCTGCATTATTCTTAATGGCATCACCAATTTCTTGCAGGCCTAACCCTACAACTTCGGCCATCCATAATTTTAGTTGTAAACTCGGATATTTACGAAACTGTGTTATCCACAAGTCTTCAGCAGTTTTACCTTCATTTTTGATTTCAATTATTGTCTGAGCAAACAATGAAACATATAGATGCCATTTTTGATTTGGTTCACATTTATCATCTAGGTTTAAGTCTAAAATCGAGATATCATTCATTTCCCGCAGATATGAAAGTTCATGTTCTTCAAATAAATTTTTCTCTATACAGTTTTTGAGAACTTCATAATTTTTATAATGCTGTTCATCTTTTGAAATATATTCTCCTTGTGAAGAACAAACCTTAGCGAAATCAATATAACCTCCTTTTGTTTGTCCAAATTTTGTTTTCATATATGCATTAGAGATGGGAGGTTTCGCCTCTTTATTAATAAAATAGTCTCTTACTTGTTTAAATGTCGGTCTCATATCATCTCTCATTCTTTATAAGTTCCATTAAGTTTTCGACAATATCATTTTTAATATACTGATATTCTTCTTCTGAAATGTTTTCAAGAAAAGCAATTGTTTCCTTATAATCGTTATATAAACCCTCATCTATATATTTAAGATTATTAGCATCTTCATCTAAAATAGAAATTGCCTTTCTTTTGTTAGCTTCAATGAATCTTTCGTTTCTTGTATAAAGTCCCATTTCATAAAAAAATAGATTAAATAATAAAGTTATTTCAATTGTATCATTCATCTAATAATTCTCCTTGTAACATTTTTCTCCATTTTAACATTGGCTCTTGACTTCGGTCAAGGGCTTTTTGATGCTTTTAAAGTTGATTCCCTCAGTAAGTTATAGTAAAATATAAATATTGAGAGGATAACGTAAAGCGACTGGTAACAGAGCGTTCAAAGGTACCAACTTCTGGTACGGGTGTGGGACTGCCTTCAGCTTTGAGCTGTAAAGACCCCTGACTACCATTGGTCCTCTCTTTTTGCTTACTCTTAAATTAAGGGCTTTTCTTTGCCTGTTTAGTAAGCACTCCACTCCATGCTATGTCTACATCGTTATACTTATAGATTGACTTCTTAGCTGAGTAGATGATAAAATAGGGTAAGATTGAGATTTGGTCTGGCTTGGTGACAAGTCTTTCAAAGGTTGTGATTCAATCACTTCAGGTAATGGTGCTGCCCCTTGAGCTTGCTCAGAAAGATCCCTTAATTTTGTCTCAGCCTTTTTGTTTGCTCTCGAGATTTCTCAAGAGCTTTTTCTTTTTTCAAAGATATCATTCTGTCCCAACCATCCACTCCAACGATTAATGAAACTAGAACTATATTCTTCCTTAAATCCACTATCTCTTTATATTCCCCCTTCCATTATAACACCTTATCGCTATCCGACCAATCCCTAATCATCTTTTTGCTTCCTCTTTCCCTCACGACTTTCTCCATTTCCGTCTTTTACTAATTTTTCATTTTATGGTATAATTGAAATAATTGTAACGAATCAAGGTCAATCTAGACACAAAATGGAATGAAATCAAGCAAATCTCTACTAAAAGTTTGGAATAAGCTGACCTGTAAATAGAAAGGAACTATATGATTTACAAAGTTTTTTATCAAGAAACAAAAGAACGTAGCCCACGTCGTGAAACAACACGCTCACTTTACCTAGACATCGATGCCAACTCAGAACTTGAGGGGCGTATCGCTGCTCGCCAACTTGTCGAAGAAAACCGCCCAGAGTACAATATCGAATTTATCGAACTCTTGTCTGACAAATTGCTAGATTACGAAAAAGAAACTGGCGCTTTCGAAATCACGGAGTTCTAATATGGCCTACACTCTTAAACCTGAAGAAGTCGGCGTTTTTGCCATCGGTGGTCTGGGAGAAATCGGGAAAAACACTTACGGAATTGAATACCAAGACGAAATTATCATCGTCGATGCTGGGATTAAATTCCCGGAAGATGACTTGCTGGGTATAGACTACGTTATCCCTGACTACTCTTACATCGTGGACAATATCGACCGCGTCAAAGCCGTTTTGATTACACACGGACACGAGGACCACATCGGTGGGATTCCTTTCCTGCTCAAGCAAGCAAATGTCCCTATCTACGCTGGACCACTTGCCTTGGCTTTGATCCGTGGAAAACTTGAAGAACACGGCCTCTTGCGCAACGCCAAACTTTACGAAATCAACCACAACACTGAGTTGACCTTTAAAAATCTCAAGGCAACTTTCTTTAGAACCACTCACTCTATTCCAGAACCTTTGGGGATTGTCATTCATACTCCTCAAGGGAAAATCGTCTGTACGGGTGACTTTAAGTTTGACTTTACTCCAGTTGGGGAACCTGCGGACTTGCACCGGATGGCAGCCCTTGGTGAAGAAGGCGTACTCTGCCTCCTCTCTGACTCGACAAATGCAGAAGTGCCAACCTTTACCAACTCTGAAAAAGTCGTTGGTCAGTCCATCATGAAGATTATCCAAGGTATCGAAGGACGTATCATCTTTGCATCCTTTGCCTCAAATATCTTCCGTCTCCAGCAAGCAACAGATGCCGCTGTTAAGACTGGACGCAAGATTGCGGTCTTTGGACGTTCGATGGAAAAGGCCATTGTCAACGGGATCGAGCTTGGCTACATCAAAGCTCCTAAGGGAACCTTTATCGAGCCAAACGAAATCAAAGACTACCCTGCAGGCGAGGTTCTCATCCTCTGTACAGGTAGTCAGGGTGAGCCGATGGCAGCCCTTTCTCGTATCGCTAACGGAACCCACCGTCAGGTGCAACTCCAA
Organism: Streptococcus oralis; assembly: GCF_001588645.1. Lineage (GTDB taxonomy): Bacteria > Bacillota > Bacilli > Lactobacillales > Streptococcaceae > Streptococcus > Streptococcus oralis_AB. The sequence goes on from NZ_LAYF01000004.1 coordinate 189,062, forward strand.
CCCGGCGATACTGTTATCTTCTCTTCTAGCCCAATCCCTGGAAACACCACTAGCGTCAACAAGTTGATTAACATTATCTCAGAAGCTGGTGTCGAAGTCATCCACGGAAAAATTAACAATATCCACACCTCTGGACACGGTGGTCAGCAAGAGCAAAAACTCATGCTCCGCTTGATTAAGCCCAAATACTTCATGCCTGTCCACGGTGAATACCGTATGCAGAAAGTCCACGCTGGACTAGCGGTGGATACGGGTGTCGAGAAGGACAATATCTTTATCATGAGCAATGGTGATGTACTTGCCCTTACTGCTAACTCAGCCCGTATCGCAGGGCACTTCAATGCCCAAGACATCTATGTTGATGGAAATCGTATCGGTGAAATCGGCGCTGCTGTCCTCAAAGACCGTCGTGATTTATCTGAAGACGGTGTCGTTCTAGCAGTCGCAACTGTTGACTTCAAGTCTAAAATGATCTTGTCTGGTCCTGACATCCTTAGCCGAGGCTTTGTCTACATGAGAGAGTCTGGCGACTTGATTCGCCAAAGCCAACGTATCCTCTTCAATGCTATTCGTATCGCATTGAAAAACAAAGATGCTAGCGTGCAGTCTGTCAATGGTGCCATTGTCAACGCCATTCGCCCCTTCCTCTATGAAAATACGGAACGTGAACCGATCATTATCCCTATGATCCTCACACCAGACGAAGAATAATAAATCATCCCTCACCCATGAAGCACACCCCAAAAGTTGGATTTTGCTCTTACTTTTTGGGGTATGCTTCATTATTGTGTGAGCTTTATTTAAGTAAAAATTCCTGAGGACTGTCAGTTCCTCAGGAATTTAATGTGCTTATGCACCACATCTTCGTTATTCTAGTCTGTTATATTTTTTCTTTTATTTTTATAAAGTAGTTAACTGTAAGTTCTCAACTCGGTCCAAACATTTTTATTACTAAATGTCTTAATTCGTCCAGCTGGACGCCATTCATTAGTTCCTTGATATTTAACCTCTAATTTATAAATATTAACTGTAAAAGAAGCTTTCAAAACTATATAACCATATTTATAAGGTGGAACAAAATGAGTAGCTGCGCTTCCATAAGTAAAACCTATTCCATACTCAGAAGAAGAAAAACTTTGTCCTGATGATATTGACACACTGGCTCCTGAGCTCCCTCCATAAACAGTATAAGAAACTCGTCCAGAAACTGCTGTATCACGGTAAGAGCTGAGGTATGTTCTACGAACACTACTTACTCCATAAGAACGGAATGAGCTTGCATTAGAAGGTGTTATATTTCTAGATTTTAAAAATTGTTCTCTAGTTTCTAAATTTTCAAACTCATAAATTACTCCAGTTTTATTTTCTTTTAATACCAACTCTGATATCACTTCAAAATCAGGACTTGGAATAGTATCTGCTTTGACGTCTAAAAATATTCCAAAAGTGAGCAAGCTAAACAACAATAAGAATATCAACTTAAGTTTGTTCCTATCCAATCTCCATTCTAACTAGAAAATCGAAGACTAAAAATAAAATGATATTATTTTTTCAAACTCTTAAAAATCATAATCACCCCTACCACCATTCCTAAAGATGGAACTGGACGCCACAACAAACTCCAAAATATAGATTGTATTTTTAATATTAGCTCGTCATCAGCTACATGGTAAGGATTTATATGGAAAAGCAAAAAACAGCAACATATGACCAAAACACCACATAGAAATAAGATATCTGGATTTATTTTTCTAATTTTAATCAACTCCTTCCACAATACTTTATTTTTTCAAAAAATGGGAGCTTCTTATAGAGAGAAGTGTCTTTTTATTCGTGATAAGATGCAAGGACTAGGGTTAGTGTAACGATGTCTCGCCTAAAATCCGCTCAAAGAATCTTAGGCGAGACAATCGTTTCAGCTACCAAGTGATAGGTACTATTCTCTGGTCAACCTCCGCACCTACATTTGAAATTTGTATATATCTCCCAATTTTGAAAGTATAAAGTATAAACTAAAAGACGAATAGTGTATTCAGCAAAACAACTACTGACAGACCCCTCCCTTCTAGTTTAGCTAAATACTTTTTGTTAACGCTTTCATTTTATCATAAAATAATTTCAATGTCAAATTTATTTATGAATATAGCTCTATAAATTATAATAAGTAACAAATGTCCTAGAAATTAAAAGCAAAAAACTTTTAGAATATTTATCACTTATGTTTCTAAAACCCTTATTCTCTTGTATTCAATATTCAATATTAGTATCATTGCTTTTACAACGGCCAATCTCAGATCAGTATTTCTTCCACCAATAGTATATTTAATCATTGCTTTGAATATTTTGATAATGTTTTATCAGTGGCATAAAAGATTTCTTTTAATTTAATATTTAAATGTGCAATATAAATCCAGAGTCCGTCAAAAAAACAGCCCCATCTTCGGAGCTGTTTTTCTCTATGCTTTCTTTTCTTGATTCTTAGAAATACTACGATTTTTACCTTCTAGGTACACCATCAAAATAGAAATATCTGCTGGATTTACTCCCGAAATACGGCTAGCTTGACCGATGGTTTCTGGATTTATCAGTTTGAACTTCTGGCGAGCTTCTGTCGCAATCGAGTCAATATCATCCCAGTCGATATTGGCTGGAATGCGTTTTTCTTCCATGCGCTTCATCTTGGCAACCTGATCCATGGCTTTGGAAATATAGCCTTCGTACTTGATTTCTGTTTCAATCAATTCGATAATCTTGTCATCCAAGTCCTCAGCAGCTGGACCGATGAAAGCCACCACATCTTGATAAGACACTTCTGGACGGCGAAGGAATTCCTTGGCTGTCACGGCATCTGTCAACGGCTTGAAGCCCATTTCCTCAACCTTGGCATTAGTTCCCTTGACTGGCTTGAGTTTAATGCTGTCGAGGCGCTTCATCTCATTGTCAAATTGATTTTTCTTGATTTCAAAACGAGTCCAGCGTTCATCATCAACGAGGCCAATCTCACGCCCCATCTCAGTCAAACGCATATCGGCATTGTCATGACGGAGGATGAGGCGGTATTCGGCACGACTGGTCAAGAGACGATAGGGTTCAATGGTGCCCTTGGTCACCAAGTCATCAATCATCACCCCGATATAGCCGTCACTGCGCTTCAAAATCAACTCTGGCTTGCCTTGGATTTTTAGAGCCGCATTGATACCAGCGATAATCCCTTGGCCAGCAGCTTCTTCGTAACCTGACGTTCCATTTGTCTGACCAGCAGTAAAAAGGCCTGAAATTTTCTTGGTTTCCAGAGTAGCACGCAACTGGTGTGGCAAGACCATGTCGTACTCAATGGCATAACCAGTACGCATCATTTCAGCATTTTCCAAACCTTTGATGGAATGAACCAAGTCACGTTGGACATCCTCAGGCAGACTGGTTGAAAGACCTTGGACATAGACTTCCTCTGTATTGCGCCCTTCTGGCTCAAGGAAAAGTTGGTGGCGTTCCTTGTCCGCAAAGCGCACAATCTTGTCCTCAATCGACGGACAGTAACGAGGCCCCACTCCCTTGACCACACCTGTAAACATAGGCGCACGATGGAGGTTATTTTGGATAATCTCATGACTGGTAGCATTGGTATAGGTCAACCAGCATGGCACTTGGTCCTTGACATAGTCCTCATCTCGTGAAGTGTATGAGAAGTGATTAGGCGCTTCGTCCCCTGGCTGAATCTCTGTCACGTCGTAGTTAATAGAGGAAGCCTTGACACGTGGAGGCGTTCCTGTCTTGAAACGACCGATTTCGAGGCCCAGCTCCTTGAGGTTGTCAGCAAGGTTAATCGAAGCTAGACTGTGGTTTGGCCCTGATGAGTACTTGAGGTCTCCGATGATGATTTCCCCACGGAGTGCAGTCCCTGTCGTCACGATAACAGCCTTGGCAGCATACTCTTGATGAGTAGCTGTACGAACACCGACAACCTTGCCATCTTCCACCAAAATCTCATCAATCATAGTCTGACGAAGGGTGAGGTTGTCTTGATTTTCAACTGTCTTGCGCATCTCCTTAGAGTAAAGTTCCTTGTCAGCCTGCGCACGAAGGGCACGGACAGCTGGACCCTTACCAGTGTTGAGCATCTTCATCTGGATGTAGGTCTTGTCAATGGTTTTAGCCATTTCACCACCGAGGGCATCGACTTCACGCACAACAATCCCCTTGGCAGAACCACCGATAGAAGGGTTACAAGGCATGAATGCCAACATTTCAATGTTGATGGTCGCAAGCAAGACCTTACAGCCCATACGGCTAGCAGCTAGAGATGCCTCCACCCCAGCGTGTCCCGCACCGATTACAATAATATCGTATTCTTCCGTAAAATTATAAGTCATTTTCTCTCCTATTCCTCAAGATGAATGTGTCTTAGTTGACCGTCCCAATCCGGCAGGGCTGTTTTTAAAAAGGCTGGAACTAGCTGGATATTCTGGAGTTCATCCAAGTCAATCCACTCACAAGGTTGCGATTTTTCGTCTTCCTGCATGGTCAATGGAGCATCTTCAAGCAAGTTCACCAGATAATGAAACTCGATGTTGTGATAGGAAACACCGTCTTGTTCAAAACGATTTTCAACTACGAAAGCTAGCTGTCCAGCTTGAGCTTTGACACCTAGTTCTTCCTTCACTTCACGGACTACCGCGTCTTCCGTGCTTTCATTGACTTGAATCGCACCGCCGATAGTGTAATATTTACCCTTGTCTTTAGTAACTAGGAGCTTGCCATTTTGGAGAATCAAGGCTGTCGCCCGAACACCAAAAACAGTATTTCCCACTTTTGTCCGAAAGTCTGGTTGAGTCATTTTTATCCTTTCCCTTAAACGACACAAAAACAGTCAAAACTCCAAAGAAGTGCAGGACAAAAAGCCTGCAACATCCATGAGCTTTGACCATCATTTCTATTGCTTTTATTATTGTAGCAAATTGAGAAAATTTGTCAATCTAAATGTACTATAATTGGCGAATCGCTTCAAAAGCTCCTTTGTCAATCTCGACTGGGTCAGAGAAGGCATCCAGAACAATCCCTCTCACCGGAAACTCCCCTATCTCTTCCGCAACAGATAAACAGTCCGTAAGAGGTAATTGCAACCAGGAAAAACGGTCATAATAGTCCTTAGGAATATCTTGTTCAGTTAAGAAACAAGGATAGAAGTAGTCGTCTCCCTTTCGCAGAATATCCGGTTTTAGTCGTACCCCTTCTTGTTCATCACTCTCATCCAGAAGATTCGGATTGAAGGGGACCCAGACTTTAGCTTGTTTCAATTCCTTGAACAAGGCTTCAATCGACTCTGTCGTTTTCTCTCTCAAATACTCTTTCTTATAGTCAGAGAGGCTCATTGTTTGCTCTTTTTTAGCCGTTTTTTTCTTAAAAAACTGAAACATTCTCTTTCCTCTTAGAAAATCTTAAATGTACTGACAAACTTGTCCATCTCGATAAGCATTATCAATCAAACCGCCACCGAGACACTCATCGCCATCATAAAAGACAACCGCCTGTCCTGGTGTGATTGCGCGTTGCGGTTCCGCAAAGATAACTTCTGCCTTATCTCCTTTGACATGTACTGTCACCTTAGAGTCAGGCTGACGGTAGCGGAATTTAGCCGTACACTCGAGCGTAAACTCCTCTGGCATTTCACGAGTAAAGTGGACTTGACTGGCCTCTAGACTGGTTGACATGAGCGAGTCATGGTAGAAACCTTGGCCGACATAGAGGATATTTTGGCTCAAATCTTTTCCGACAACGAACCACGGTGCATTGTCACCGCCGTGTTGCCCACCGATACCGAGTCCGCCACGCTGACCAATCGTATAATACATCAGACCTGCATGCTCACCCATATCGCGTCCATCCACCGTCATCATGCGACCAGGCTGAGCTGGCAGATAGTTGCTGAGAAAGTTTTTAAAGTTCTTTTCTCCGATAAAGCAAATCCCTGTCGAGTCTTTCTTCTTAGCAGTCGCAAGTCCTGCTTCTTCAGCTATTTTTCGTACTTCAGGCTTTTCCAAATGCCCCAGTGGGAACATGGTTTTTTGGAGTTGTTCTTGCGAAAGTTGACTGAGGAAATAGGTCTGGTCCTTGCCATTATCCACGCCACGAAGCATGTGAACGATGCCATCCTCATCACGCGCCACTCGAGCATAGTGCCCAGTCGCTACATAGTCTGCCCCCAAGGTCATAGCATAGTCCAGAAAGGCCTTGAACTTGATTTCCTTGTTGCACATAACATCTGGATTTGGCGTGCGTCCTGCACGGTATTCCGCTAGGAAATACTCAAAGACGCGGTCCCAATACTCTTTTTCAAAATTGACAGAGTAGTAAGGAATGCCGATCTGGTCTGCCACCGCAGCCACATCCTTGTAATCTTCGGTCGCCGTACAGACGCCGTTTTCATCTGTGTCATCCCAGTTCTTCATGAAGATACCGATCACATCGTAGCCCTGCTCCTTGAGCAAGAGAGCCGTCACCGACGAATCAACACCACCACTCATCCCCACGACAACACGTGTTTTAGAGTTTTCACTCATGGTAAGTCTCCCATCTATTCGTTTATTCACGATTGAAGGTCGTGTGTGCTTCACGATTGAAGGTCGCTTGAGCAGTATTCATTATAACACGCTTGGTTGGAGAAGACAAGAAAGAGGCTGATAAATCATCTCAGCCTCTCTTTCTTACTTTACAGACGAATCAATTTCCCCCTTTAAGTTCTTTCTTCGCTTGTTCTATCTGGTATTTCACTTGCTCAAATCCGGTTCCTCCTAAGGAATTCCGTCTCTGAACAGCAGTCTCCGGTCGCAAGTAGATATAAATATCCTCTTCAATCAAGGGATGGTAGGCTTGCAACTCCTCCAAATCCCAATCTTGGATATTTTTACTATGCTTGATAGAGTCTAGAACCAATTTCCCTACTATTTCATGCGCTTCTCTAAAGGGGAGGCCTTTTTCAGCCAAATAATCTGCCAGTTCGGTCGCATTCGAAAAATCATTCTCTGTAGATTGCTGCATTTTGGCCTTATTAACCTGCATGCTCGATAGCATACCTGCCAACACATCCAGAGAATTCAAAATCGTGTCTACTGTATCAAACATACCTTCCTTGTCCTCTTGCAAATCCTTATTATAGGCCAGAGGCAAAGACTTCATTACGGACAATAGTCCAAGTAAGTGCCCGTAAACCCGTCCTGTCTTTCCTCGAATCAATTCGGCCATATCAGGATTTTTCTTCTGGGGCATGATAGACGAACCCGTTGAAAAGCTATCAGACAAGCTAATGTACTGATACTCAAAACTGCACCAATTGATGATTTCCTCACAAAAACGACTCATATGCATCATCAAAATGCTGGCATTTGACAGAAACTCCAAGATAAAATCACGGTCACTCACTGCGTCCAAGGAATTGGTATAGGGTTGTTGGAAACCCAGTAAATCACTCGATAATTGACGATCGATTGGAAAAGTTGTCCCCGCCAAGGCAGCCGAACCCAGGGGAGATAGGTCCGTATGTTTCAAGTTAAATGCAAAGCGTTCGCTGTCCCTTTGAAACATATTGTAATAAGCCATGAGATGATGGGCAAAACTAATCGGTTGGGCATGCTGCAAATGAGTATAGCCTGGCATGATGGTTTCCACATGTTTTTCAGCCAAATCCAGCAAAACACTGTTCAGATTCGCCAACTTATCCAAGACATGGCCAAGCTGCTCCTTTAGATATAAGTGCATATCCGTTGCGACTTGGTCATTCCGAGAACGGGCCGTGTGTAGTTTTCCAGCCAGAGGACCGATTTTCTCTGTCAGCAACACTTCCATATTCATATGAATATCTTCATTTGCAATATCAAAATGAAGCTCTCCTGCCTCTAAATCTCGCAACAAAGCTTTCAGACCATCTTGGATCTGCTCTGCCTCTTCCAAGCTCAAAATGCCAGTCTGTCCTAGCATTTGAACATGAGCTAGGGAGCCCATCAAATCAAATTTTGCCAGCTGGTGGTCAAAGGAGATACTCGCACCGAACTGTTCTACCCAATCTTCCACAGTGCCTTCAAATCGACCACCCCATAATTTTGTATTTTTCGACATATCCTGTCGTCCCTTTCTATCGCGTCACTACTCAACATTTTTCTGAACTTCTGAATAAACCTTAGTCGGAAGCCCCCAAAGCTTGATAAATCCCACAGCCGCATCTTGGTCAAAGGTATCCGCACTGGTATAAGTCGCCAAATTTTCATCGTAAAGAGAATTTGGTGATTTCCGAGCCACTACCTGGGCGTTTCCCTTGTAAAGTTTAACTTTTGCAGTTCCATTGACAACTTTCTGTGTCTCCTTGATATAGGCAATCAAAGCCTGAGTTGCTGGGCTAAACCACAAGGCATTATAGATAAGATTGGACAACTCATTTTCGATAATAGGTTTGAAATGAGCCACTTCTCTCACAAGAGTCAAGTCCTCAATCTCCTTATGAGCTGCCAATAAAGTCACAGCGCCTGGGCACTCATAAATCTCTCTTGACTTAATACCAACTAGGCGATTTTCCACATGGTCAATACGACCAACACCGTGTTTGCCTGCAATTTCATTGAGCTTTTGAGTCAAAGCCGCCACTTTCATCTTCTCACCATTGAGGGAGATGGGTACCCCACAGCTAAACTCAATGTCAATAAATTCAGGACTGTCTGGCGCCTCTTCTGGCGAAGATGTGATTCCAAATGCTTCTTCTGGCGCTTGGTTCCAAGGGTTTTCCAAGACACCACATTCATTTGCACGTCCCCAAAGATTTTGATCGACAGAGTAAGGATTGTCAAGGTCAGCAGGAACTGGGACGCCATTTTCTTTGGCATATTGGATTTCTTCTTCACGAGACCATTTCCACTCACGAACAGGCGCAACTACCTTTAAATTGGGATCCAAAGCTGCAATAGAGACTTCAAACCGAACTTGGTCGTTTCCCTTGCCTGTACAACCATGGGCAATTGTGGTTGCCCCCGTCTGATGAGCTATTTCAACGAGTTTTTTTGAAATAAGAGGGCGACTCAGAGCAGATACCAAGGGGTACTTTTGTTCGTAGTAGGCATGAGCCTGAAGGGCCACTAAAACATAGTCATTAGCAAATTCTTCCTTAACATCAATGACATAAGACTCAACAGCCCCAACCTTGAGAGCTTTATCGTGGATGAACTCCAAATCTTTTCCTTCACCCACATCCATACAAACAGCGATCACATCATAGTCTTTTTTTAACCATGTAATAGCAACTGATGTATCCAATCCACCTGAATAGGCTAAAATGACTTTTTCCTTACTCATTTCTCTTCCTTCTTTCTATTTTTCGATAGAGGCTTTAAAAGCATCGTCAATCAATTTGTCCAACTCCCCAGAATCCTTCAACCTCTGGATGGTTTTATCAACCGCCTCTTTTAATTCTTTACTGTCTTTTTTCATCGCAACAGCGTAGGAATCTTCTTTATCATTGTCAAAATCAAACTCAGCGATGGCTAGGTCTGGATTATTCTCTACAAATCCTTTCGCCACTGGTTCCTCAAAGATAACCGCATCCAGTTGCCCTGATTTCAAATCTGTTATCAAATTTCCATTTTTAGGAAGTGAAACGAGAGAAGAATCCTGCAAGGTTTCTTTAGCCAGAGTTTCCTGGATAGAACCTTTCTGCGCTCCAACCTTTTTCTGAGCCAAATCCTTGACTGATTGGTAATTCGTTAATTCAGATTTTCTTACGATAACCTTATTTTTCGAAGTGTAGTAGGGAATTGAAAAATCGTAAACTTGACTTCTCTCTTCCGTTTTAGAAACACCTGATATGGCAAGATCGGCCTTGCCTGAATCAAGACTAGCCAGTACATTGTCAAAACTCATTGGAGAGAACTCCACTTCTACACCTAGTTCCTTTGCGATGGCTTTGGCTAGCTCAACATCTGAACCTACAATCTGATTTTTCCCATCGACCAATTTCTGATATTCAAATGGAGCAAACTCTGGATTTAGGGCCACCACCAATTTTCCTTTAGCCTTAATGGTTTCAACACCTTGGGATTGAGTGTTACTACAAGCAAATAATAAGGGAAACATAAGCAAACCAAACATCGTCATCAACACCTTCTTCACTTTATTCATAGAAGAGCCTCCTTTTATTTTTATACTTTGTTATTGTATAAATAATACTCTTCCCATTCTCGTCTGTCAAGAAAAAACTGTATTTTATTTCATTAAAATTAAGAAAAAGCTCATTATGTGATATATTTTTACACATAATAAGCCTATTTATACTATTTAAGTTTTAAAACAATTTGAAGAACTTTGTCGAAATTATACAAATAGAGCATTACTAAGAAGCTCGTTACACTTTTTGTTATAGAGAAACAAAAAAAGAGCCCTGAAGGACTCCTTTATTCTTAATACCAACCGTTGTTAAGCCAGAAGTTCTTGGCAGCTGTCCATGAACCGTAACGTCCTGCAACGTAGGCATCTGCTACACGTTCTTGGTTTTCAGCTGAGTAGTCACCGTTCAAGTATGAATCTGTCAATTGGTAACGTCCGATGTAACGTCCGTTTGTAGCGGTGTAGCTACCACCTGATTCTTTTTGAGCGATCCATTCTTTGGCTTCTGCTTCAGAACCACTTACAGTAGAAGTTGCTGCAGTGTTGCTTTCTGCTGCTGGTGCTGCAGGAGTTGCAGGTGCTTCATAAGTTGTTGTTGCTGCTGGAGCTTCTTCAACTGTTTCTGTAGCTACTGGAGCTGATTCTTCCGTTGTCGCAGCTGGAGCTACAGTAGAAGCTGTTCCTTCGATAACCAAAACTTGGTCAACATAGATAAGGTGAATATCTTTGATGTTGTTTTTTGCTGCCAATTTTTCAACAGTTGTGTTGTACTTCTCAGCGATTTCTGAAAGAGTATCACCTGATTTAACTGTGTAAGTTACAGTTTCTTGTGCAGATGCAAGAGCTGGAGCAAAGAAAGCAAGCAAAGCTGCTACTCCTGCGATAGTTGTTTTAATTTTTTTAGTTGTTAATGACATATCTAAAAATTCTCCTTTTTATCTATGATACTATTCTACTCCTCGAATGTTACCGTTGTTTAACGGTTTTATGTAGAAATATTACAAAAATGTTTTATATTTACCGTTTTATGGAGGTTTTTGTCACAAAAGACCTTATTTTATACTATCTTTAATCATTTTAAGCTTTTGATAAGGGAAATAAGCGCAGAGGTCCATTCTTTGATATAATAGATATAAGAATCTTTGTAAGGGGAAACAGATGCACTCACTTCGTTTTCAATCTGTCTTTGACATTATCGGACCAGTTATGATTGGCCCATCAAGTAGCCATACTGCTGGAGCTGTTCGCATCGGGAAAATCGTCTCTTCCATCTTTGATGATACGCCGACAGAAGTCGAATTCCAATTATTTAATTCATTTGCCAAAACCTACCGTGGTCATGGAACCGACCTTGCTCTCGTAGCTGGTATATTAGGTATGGATACGGACGATCCCGACATTCCAAATAGCCTAGAGATTGCCCATAAACGTGGTATCAAGATTGTCTGGACCATTCAGAAAGACAGCAACGCTCCTCATCCTAACACCACTAAAATCACTGTAAAGAATGAACACAAATCCATCAGTGTGACAGGAATTTCCATCGGTGGGGGAAATATCCAAGTTACGGAGCTTAACGGCTTTGCTGTCTCTCTCAACATGAACACACCAACCATTATTATCGTGCATCAGGATGTTCCAGGTATGATTGCCCATGTTACTGAAGCCCTCTCTCGTTTCGATATCAACATCGCTCAGATGAATGTGACTAGAGAAAAAGCTGGAGAAAAAGCCATCATGATTATCGAAGTCGATAGTAGAAGTTGCGAAGAGGCGATTGAAGAAATCCGAAAAATCCCTCATCTCCACAATGTCAATTTCTTTAAGTAGGAGGAAACATGTTTTATTCTATCAAAGAATTGGTTGAGCAAGCAGATCTAGACTTCCAAGGAAATGTTGCAGAACTCATGATTGCGACAGAATATCAACTAACTGGTCGGGAACGGCCAGAAGTTCTCCTCCTCATGGAACGCAATCTAGAAGTCATGAAAGCCTCTGTCGAGCTCGGTCTCAGTGAAAATAAATCCCGTAGTGGCCTAACGGGTGGAGATGCGGCCAAACTAGACCGCCATCTCAAAAGTGGCAAGGCCTTGTCGGACTTTACCATCCTATCAGCAGCCCGTAATGCCATCGCGGTCAATGAACACAATGCTAAGATGGGCTTGGTCTGCGCTACTCCAACCGCAGGAAGTGCTGGTTGTCTGCCAGCCGTTCTCACTGCTGCTATCCAAAAACTAGACCTTAGCCACGAAGAACAGCTGGATTTCCTCTTTGCTGCTGGTGCCTTTGGACTAGTCATCGCAAACAATGCCTCTATCTCAGGCGCTGAAGGTGGCTGTCAGGCCGAGGTTGGCTCTGCCTCTGCCATGAGTGCCGCAGCCTTGACCTTGGCTGCAGGTGGAACCCCCTATCAGGCTAGTCAAGCCATCGCCTTTGTCATTAAAAATATGCTAGGCCTCATCTGCGACCCCGTCGCTGGTTTGGTTGAAGTTCCCTGTGTCAAGCGCAATGCCATGGGAGCCAGCTTTGCCTTTATCGCAGCAGACATGGCCTTGGCAGGTATCGAGTCTAAGATCCCTGTTGACGAAGTCATCGATGCCATGTACCAAGTTGGATCAAGCCTCCCAACTGCCTTTCGTGAAACGGCTGAGGGTGGACTCGCCGCCACACCTACTGGTCGTCGCCTACAAAAAGAAATCTTCGGAGAATAAGCTTATCTATATCTATTAGGAGAAACTATGCCCTCTATCTCAGCAATCTTTTTTGATCTGGACGGAACCCTGGTTGACAGTTCCATCGGGATCCACAATGCCTTTACCCATACCTTTAAAGAGCTAGGAGTTCCAAGCCCTGATGCCAAGACCATTCGTGGTTTCATGGGACCACCCCTTGAAAGTAGTTTTGCAACATGTCTTCCCAAGGAGCAAATCTCAGAAGCTGTGCAGATATACCGCTCTTACTACAAGGAAAAAGGCATCCACGAAGCCCAACTCTTCCCCCAAATAACGGAATTGCTCCAAGAGCTTTCGCAAAACTACCCTCTCTACATCACTACAACAAAGAATACTCCTACTGCTCATGATATGACTAAAAATCTGGGAATCCATCATTTCTTTGATGGCATTTACGGCTCTAGTCCTGAAACGCCACACAAGGCGGATGTCATCTGTTACGCCTTGCAAACGCATCAACTCCATGCAGACCAAGTCCTCATCATTGGGGATACCAAGTTTGATATGATCGGAGCTCAAGAAACTGGCATTAAAAAGTTTGCTGTTACTTGGGGATTTGGAGAAGAGGCTGATTTACTCAGCTATCAGCCTGACTGGATTGCCCGTACCATTGACGATATCATTAGCCAGCTCTAACCATACAAAAATACTCCTAACACTAGTGAACTAGGTTGAGGAGTATTTTTTTATATGTTGTTACTATCAGAAGGAATCAAATCCATGCTTAAGCAGTAATTTGATCCTGTTCTTCAGCATCTTCATCCTTCTTACTTGGCCAAGCAAGCATGACAATAAGAGCAATCGGTCCAACGAGAGGAACCAAAGCAATGAAGATAAAGGCCCAGTGGAAACCAGCATCCCGTAAGCGACGAACAGTCACGGCGATAGAAGGCAACATGAGAATAGCCGCTAAAAAGAAGTAAAAACCGCTCATAGCTTGTAAACTACGGAGTGCCTCCAAGTTATATGGGCGAGTTGACACTGCATCATGATATTTCATGTAAGCAGGAAGACAGATTAACAAATTTGTAAAATAAATCCACCAGTACTCCGAACGAGTCGAACGACCAGTAAAGTTTACATACCCCTTCCAAAAGTTCTTATAAGCATTAAACATACAATAATCTCCTTTATTTTTTCTCCATAGAGTCTACCATATATCATCATGATTGACAAGTTCTGAAGCGATTATTTGCTGCGAAGCGCGACTCAGCCGCTTTAAAATAGAGTAGAAATATCTTAATATTTTCGTACCATTTCTTCAAACTGAGAGTCTTCCGTATTCTCTTTATCTTTTTTACTATGCTCTATCACTTTTTCTCCAAATCGTTGACTTGGAATAGCGAGCATAACGAGCAGTGTTATTGCACCCAAAGGAACAAATACAATAAAAATATAGGCCCAATGGATACCCACATCTCGTAAGCGACGTACTATCAGTGCTAGTAGAGGAACAAACTCTACTATAAACAAAATAATACACATACTGAGGATCGTAATATTCCTGATGGCTTTATCAGATTCTACTCCAGTAAAAAGTGAGTAGTAGGCGGGCAAGAAAATTACCATATTTAGCAGCCAAACCCACCAAAATTCTGGACGTGTGGAACGACCAGAAAAATTTGCATAGCCTTTGAAAAAACTCCTAATAGCACTCAGCATACAATAATCTCCTTTTGATTTTAATACTTATTTCGCAAAGTTATGTTACCAGCTTAAAATAGAGGTAGTTTTTAGATTGTCTGAAATCACTCTCCTGATAGATCACATAACATCGTCCCTTGAATAGTTGCGCTTATTAAACCTTTGAAATATCCGACGTCCTCTACTCTCTATTTATAAAAACCAGCTTTCTGATTTCCTCAGAAAACTGGCGATAGTTGTTTCATTATGAAGGTAGTTGGACACTCTTACTCAGCATGAGTTGTTTCATTTGCAAAGGAAATAATCGCTTCTTTGAGCTCATCTCCACTGAGTGAACGGAACTCTTCAATCTTTTGATCAATAGCTTCTAGTGGCATGACATTTACCTTACCAACGAAAATCTTGTCCATGACTTGGTTATCAACCAATTCGGTCGAAACCAAGAGTTCTTCATAGAGTTTTTCACCTGGGCGGATACCAACCTCAACGATTGGAATTTCACTTTCCGTGTGCCCACTTAGAAGGACCATTTTCTTAGCCAAGTCATAGATCTTGACTGGTTTCCCCATATCGAGGATAAAGACTTCTCCGTCCTTGGCATAAGCACCAGCATGGATTACTAGACGGCTAGCCTCTGGAATGGTCATGAAGTAACGTGTCATACGGAAGTCTGTCACTGTTACAGGGCCACCTTCAGCAATCTGACGTTCAAAGACAGGAATCACACTACCACGACTACCGAGAACATTCCCAAAACGAACTGCACAGTAGGTTGATTTACTACGTTGGTTAAAGCCAGTGACAATCAATTCTGCCACGCGCTTAGTCGCACCCATAACATTCGGTGGATTGACCGCCTTGTCAGTCGAAATCATGACCATCTTAGGTACTTTGGCTTCATCAACAGCCTTGGCAACATTGTAGGTACCAAGGATATTGTTCTTGAAGGCTTCTTTTGGATTGCGTTCCATCATCGGAACGTGCTTGTGGGCTGCAGCATGGTAAACGATAGCTGGTTTGTACTGCTCAAACACCTGCAAGAGACGGTCATAGTCCTGAATATCTGCAATAACAGGAACATAATCAATCCCTTGGAATGTACGGATCAATTCATGATAAACGAGATAGATGGAGTTTTCACCATGTCCAAGCAAGACAATACGCTCGGGATTGAAGCGACTAACCTGACGACAAATCTCCGAACCAATCGAACCACCGGCTCCTGTCACCAAGATGGTCTTGCCTGTAATCTCAGTACCCAGACGCGATTCGTCGAGACGAATCTCCTGACGGCCCAAAAGGTCCGTGATATCAATTTTCTGGAAACCACTACCTGGTTGATGGAGTCCTTGAACGACTGTCTCAACCTTAGGCATCTTGTAACATTTGACGCCTAGTTTATTACACATCTGCAAGATGCGTTCGTACTCTGATGGGTCAAGCGAAGGGATTGCTACGATGACACGCTCGATTTGGTGACGTTTAGCTAATTCAGGTAGATTATCATAAGAGCCCAATACTGGAATTCCACCTAGTTTTTGTCCCTTTTTCTTTTCATCATTATCCAATATCCCTACTAGCTCAAGGTCGCTAGTTGGATGTTGGTAGCTGTTCATAAAGAGGGCACCACCATCACCAGCACCAATCAAGAAGGTCCGACGGTGTTCTCCATCTCCACTACCTTTTTTACGTTTAGAATAAATCAACTGCCAAGTGATACGAGGAAGCAAGATGAGGAAGGTACTCAACAAAATGAAGAGTACGATGAAACGGATAGAAAACAATGGAAGAAAGGCATAGCAGATTCCATAAGAAAGAACACTGCTGAGCATCACTCCGAAAAAGATTTTCATGAAATCCGTAATCTTGCTATAACGACTGATACTAGCATTTAGCCCCCAAAATGCAATCATGATTTGATAAAGGAGGAAGGCTAAAAGAGTGTAGATTACATAATCCACAGGCGCAGGATTTATAAGGCCATAAAACAAGATATAAGATACGATGATGGAAACCACCATACTCAGAATATCGAATATCCCCCAAAACACTTGTTTTTGCTGTTTATTTAAAATTTCAACCAGATCAATCACATAATCTGTTAGTTTTTTATTCATAGGAATTTACTCCCCCTTAAAAGAGTCGGATAAAGCTGTGGTTAGTTCCTTTGAGAACATCTAATCTAATTCTTCAAATAAACCGTTTGATTTCTGTATGTTTGCTTCCATTTAAATCCCTTAATAAGGCCAAGTAATGTTCCAAACCCATAAGAAAAATGAATGGCAAACAAGAGAATAGGCATTAGAAATAATAGTGTGTTTTTATTTTTCACATAAGTTAATACTGTCAACATAAGAACAAACAGACAGTAAAGCGTAAATAGAGAAAAAAGAAATATTACTGAGAATGGCACTAACAAAATACTTAGAAAGATACTTAGAACAAAAACAAAAGGAACATAATGAAAAAGTGATAGACACTGTGGTTTAACATGTGTTGTTAAACCAATCCACAATCCATTAGAATATTTTTGATAGAGCATCTTTTTAAGAGTCGGCCGAATGTACTGATAAGATAAAACACTAGGGCTATACCGAATACGATATCCATGTTTTCTGATTCGATAGTGAAGCTCATTGTCTTCTGTTCGTCCAAGCTGCTCATCTACCAAGCCAACTTGCTGAAAAACTTCTCGTCTGTACATCCCATGGAAAATAGAAGATACATACGTATCTTGAGAACTATTGCGATAATCAGCAATACTACTTCCGAACATATTTTCTTCAACAAGATGCAAGACTTCTGACCACTTATCTTTTTCTTCCACAATTGTCGGTCTTGCTCCTCCACAAACAGACTCTCCTTGGTTAATCAGAGTAACATTCGCACTCACAAAATTTGCTGTAACTTTCGAGTGAGCATCAATCTTCAAAATGACGTCACCTATCGATTGCTTGATACCTAAATTAAACCCACTAGCTTGATTTTTCTTGGGATTATCGTAAAGCCTAATGGATTTAAATTCATTATTTTCCTTTATAAATTGTTGTATAATCTCTTTTGTAGCATCAGTTGACATAGCATTAATAAACAGAATCTCAATATTTTTTTTATCATAGGTTTGATTTTTCAAATCTTCAATGAGATCTGGCAAATATTTTTCTTCATTGTATGCGCTGATTACAATTGAGACTAGTTTTTCACCGACATTTTGAGTCACTTCTACTCTCCTGATTTATTCCTTCCACTATTTTATCACAAAATTTCCTAGTTTCCTATTTTTATATCAAATCAAGGAAAATTCTAGTAAAGAAAACTGTCTCTTTTCACTTTATTTTCACTTCCATTGATTGACCTGTCTTGGTTGCCATTACTTGACATTATAAGGAAAAAACCTTAAAATAAGCTGTTATTAAAATCATCCTATCGAGGTTTTTATGAAAAAACAATCACTCTTTTTTGTTCTAGGAATTGTCTTAATCGGGACCGTTTTGCGCTCTCCTTTTACTGCTCTTCCAACCATTTTAGGAGATATCGCTCAGGGACTAGGAGTGGAGGTTAGCTCTCTTGGGATTTTAACCAGTCTCCCTCTCTTGATGTTCGCTCTTTTCTCTGCTTTTGCAAGCCGCTTGGCACAAAAAATCGGGTTGGAACATCTCTTTACTTACTGTCTCCTCCTCTTAACTGTTGGCTCTGTCATTCGGATTTTCAATCTTCCCCTTCTCTATCTAGGGACCCTAATTGTGGGAGCAAGCATTGCGATCTTCAATGTACTCCTCCCAAGTATGATCCAGGCAAATCAGCCTCAAAAGATTAGCTTCCTAACGACACTCTATGTCACTTCTATGGGGATTTCCACAGCTATTGCTTCTTATCTATCTGTCCCTATTACCCAAGCTAGTTCTTGGAAAGGTCTCATCCTTGTACTCAGCTTTCTCTGCTTGGTCACTCTGCTAGTCTGGTTGCCAAATCATCGCCACAACCACCACCTAGAAAGCCAAAAAGAAAAGCAAGTCAAAGAGAATATTCTAAAAAGTAAAGATGTCTGGGCTATCATTATCTTTGGCGGACTTCAGTCCTTGCTCTTTTATACAAGCATGACCTGGTTGCCAACTATGGCTGTTGGTGCTGGTATTTCTAATAGTGATGCGGCTCTCCTCGCTTCTATTTTCTCACTGATCAGCATTCCTTTTTCAATGACTGTTCCAAGTCTGACCACTCGTCTGTCAGATGGTCGTCGTCGAATCATGCTGGCAATTATCTCTATCGCTGGTATGATGGGAATTGCCATGCTCTTGTATCCAAGCAACAACTTCCTCTACTGGCTAGTCGCTCACCTCTTGATTGGAACGGCCTGCAGTGCCCTCTTCCCCTACCTCATGGTTTGCTTTTCTCTTAAAACCAGTTCTCCTGAAAAAACAGCTCAGCTATCTGGACTAGCGCAAACAGGAGGCTACATCTTAGCTGCTTTTGGACCTGCCTTGTTTGGTTATAGTTTTGAACTTTTCCAATCTTGGATCCCAGCTGTCCTTGCCCTTCTAGCCATTGATATCATCATGACTATCTCACTCTTTATGGTGGATCGGGCGGATAAGATCCTTTAAACTTCTAGTTTTTACTAGGAGTTTTTTATATGTAAAATTTTTACACATATTTCTTGACAGGGCTTTCATTTTGAGATACAATATATTTGAAAAGAGTATATATAAAATTTTTATATAATATAAAGGAGGTTTCCCATGTACTTCCCAACATCCTCTGCCTTGATCGAGTTTCTCATCTTGGCTGTACTCGAGCAGGGGGATTCTTATGGTTATGAGATTAGCCAAACCATTAAGCTCATCGCCAATATCAAAGAATCTACGCTCTATCCTATTCTCAAAAAATTGGAAGCCAGTGGCTTTCTGACCACCTACTCTAGAGAGTTTCAGGGGCGTATGCGCAAATACTACTCCTTGACCAATCGGGGCGTAGAGCAGCTCGTTACTCTAAAGGAAGAGTGGACGCTCTATACCGACACCGTCAACGGCATCATAGAAGGGAGTATCCGCCATGACAAGAACTGACTATCTGACTCAGTTAGAAACCTATCTCCATAAACTACCTGAAGCTGACCGCATCGAAGCTATGGACTACTTTAAGGAACTATTTGACGATGCAGGTCCAGAGGGCGAAGAAGAACTCATTGCTAGTCTAGGAACACCAAAAGAAGCTGCCCATGATATCCTCTCTGATCTTCTCGATAAAAAGGTCAATGAGGCACCTGCTCAAAAGAATGATCGCCAACTGCTACACATTGCCCTCTTGGCTCTGCTAGTAGCTCCTATCGGAATTCCGGTCGGGATCGGCATCCTCATGGCCATCATCGGGCTTTTTATCGCAGCCGCCTCCGTCATTCTAGCCTTCTTTACCGTCTCTGTGACGGGTATCCTACTGGGCGGAGTCTTTATCGTAGAGAGCTTTAGTGTCCTAGTCGAAGCCAAATCTGCCTTTATCTTGATTTTCGGGGCTGGTTTGCTTGCTATCGGTGCTTCTTCTCTTGTTCTATTAGGCATCTCCTATGTAGCTCGTTTCTTTGGCCTCCTGGTCGTCCGCTTGGCACAATGGATTCTTAAAAAAGGAAAGAGAGGTGATAGACATGCGTAAATTGACAAAAGGATTTCTCATCTTTGGTGTGGTTTCCACGATCCTCGGTTTTATAATGATCATTGTAGGCGCGCAGTCCAATGGTATTCAAAGTTTACTTGCCATGTCAAAAGACCCCGTCTATGACAATCGTATCGAAGAAGTGACCTTTGGAAGTGAAGTGGAAAAACTTGATTTGACCCTTGAGGAACATAGCCTAACCATCACAGAGTCTGTAGATGACAAGATCCACATCACCTATCATCCTTCTGTGTCTGGTCGTCACGATCTGACTACTGGCATGAGTGACAAAACACTGAGCGTCACTGACAAACAAGCCTCCCAACATCGCTTTCTAGGTTCAGGAATCGAAGGCCTACTTCGTATTGCCAGCAGTTATTCTCACCGTTTTGACGAAGTCATTCTCTCCCTCCCTAAAGGAAGAAAGCTGCAAGCTATCACCGTCTCAGCCAATCGTGGACAAACCAATATTCGTCAAGCCAATCTTGAAAACGCAACAATCAAAGCAAAAGGCTATCTCTTAAGACTAACAGAAAGTTCTATCAAAAACAGCACACTAACGACACCTCATATCATCAATATCTTTGATACCGAATTGACAGATAGTCAGGTCAAGACGGAGGGAGCACACATCTATGCTGAGAATATCCAGGTTCACGGCAAGGTTGAGTTAGAAGCCCATTCCACTCTAACACTCATTCTCTCCCAGAAAGAGACCGACCGTATCAATCTAGATATTTCTTCTCAGCATGGCGGTATCTATCGTAAACCCAAAGAAGAACATCGTGGACAAAAAGAGAATGAACTTGCCAACCCTTATAAAACGGAAAAAGCCGATGTCAAGGACCTGCTCATTGCAAAAGCCAACCAGGATATCTACCTACCTAAAGAAGAGTACTCTTCTCCATCTAGAAACCATTGACAAAAACGCTTTCATTTGCTAGTCTAAAGATAGAAAACGACCATAAAAAAGGAGGTTCCGCCATGACACAAGAATGGTTTGAAAGCGCCGATCTTGAGAAGAAATCAGCTCAGACGAAATCGGAAATCCAGTCCGACCAACCAGAGACTTTGGAAACTGTGGAGACTGAACCACAAGTAAGCCAAGAAACTCCTATCTCACCTAAAGAGTCGGAAACGCATGAGGAGGAAGCTCCCGAAATGATTGAGGAAACCCAAACCGAGGAAGAGGGAGAAGGGAAAGCTGAAGAGAAAGGCAACCAAGAGAACCCTGCAAAAGAGAAAAGTATCCTCAGCAAGGCTTTAGAAAGCCCCTACATCCCAGACATTGACCCCCGCAAAACTGCTCGATTCAAAGAAGAAATCGCACTATTTTGGACTTGGCTGCTGGACGCTATCCAAGAACCAACTGCCAGCAAGAATACGGACCAAAAGCATCGTTACAGTGTCTTTGCCCTACTCACCTTGCTGTCATCAATCAACCTTTTCTTTAGTATCTATCATATCAAGCACCTCTACTATGGCTATATGGCCTCTATTGCCAATAGTTTACCTAACCAACTCCCACCTTTAGATCTCTTTGCTGCCCTTTCTATCTTGGTCGCTAGCGCTCTATTTTACTTTTCCATCATTTTGGGAGGCTTTACTGTCCGACGTGTGTTGGACCAGGAGAGCGACTTTACATTCCAAGAAGCTTTTGATCGGTATAGCAGACTCTTTGCTATCCCACTTGTCCTAACGGCTCTAGCAAGTTTCTTTGCACTCTTTGGTGGCTTGCGATTTGCTGGCATCCTCACTCTTCTAAGCATGGTCATCTTTACCCTTGGCAATCTCTTTGTGATTAGCAAGCCAAGTAAGACCAGTAGCCTCGACCCATTTTATCGATTCTTGCTCGCTGTCTTACTTGATGGCGCCATTCTCTTACCCTTCTTCATTGCAGAGTTAGCGCTGACAGTGGACTACCTTCGCATCCTGACATTCTTTTAACCAAAATCCCTGCCATTTGTTAATGACAGGGATTTTTATGCTTACTCTTTTTTTGGACAATGGCTACTTGATAGTTGCCAATCCTTCAAAATCTTGTCCTAGGATGGGTTGTACTTCTAATTGATTAGCATCTAATTGCTGGTAAAATGCTTCTGGTAGTGACTCTAGGAATTTTTCATAATCCAAGCGAGCGATTGCTTCATAGTCTTCTGCTTTTGAGCCATCACCAGAAATCGCCACTAGGTCAATCTCCCAAACAAGCTCCTTGCCTGCCAGCTGCTCGGTATAAGGAGCTGGTACAAAGGGTTCCTTTGGCAAAATTGTCTTGACTCCCTGGGCTAGGTGATAGATACCGTGCACCTTGCCTTGAGCATCTGGGTAAAATTTCACACTGGCAAGGTAGGCATCAGATCCTTGAACCTTCTTGACCAGCTCTTCAAAATGTGCCAATCCATCCTCAGCCAAAAAGCTCTCGAGGTATTCCTTGTTGAGATAGATAGGGGACAAGAGTCCTTGACAATATACTAAACGAACCGCCTTATCCGCTAGATAATGCTTGACCGTTTGTCGGAAATAGGTTTCAAAGTCAAACCCTTCTAGCCCTTCTACTGCCTCACCCAACTTGTTTGATAGGGCTTGGAGGAGAGCTTCTACAATCTCCCAGTCCGCTCTAGTAAGGAAGTCTGGAATCACCACTTGATAGCCTTTTCGACTATCCGCATAGTTCACCTTGAAGAGAAATTGCGACTGACCTACAATCCCACACTCCATGTACTCGAGACGATTGAGGGGCTGACGGAGATAGACGGCATCATAACTATGCGACTCCAAGCCCTCCACCAAGGCCAAGATGGACTTGGCAGTCAAGACCTCCTGTTGTCCTAGGATGCTTTCTTTATTTGGGATAAAAAATGTTTTCGCCATAACCGGCCTCCTTTGAAATCGTTTACACATAGTATAATCTATTTTCCTGAAAGATACAGAAACAAACTTTAGTTTTTTAGATATAAAGCATAGAAAAACAGCCCCTAAGGACTGTTTGATGTTATACAGTAGCGACTTGATCCAAGCTTTCACCGATAGCTGCTAGGCGCTCGATTACTTCTGCTTGTGTCAATTCATTTTCTGAAACATAGCGGTTGCGTGGGTGAACACGACACTCGTGTGAGCATCCACGAAGGTACTTGTCTTCATTTTCTTCTGATGTTAGGATACGACGGTTACAGAAGGGATTTCCACAGTTAACATAGCGTTCACATGGTGTTCCATCAAACCAGTCTTTCCCTACAATGGTAGGGTTGACATGGTTAACATCAACTGCGATACGCTCGTCAAAGACGTACATTTTCCCATCCCAAAGTTCACCTTGAACTTCTGGATCTTTACCGTAAGTTGCGATTCCTCCGTGCAATTGGCCGACATCTTTGTAACCTTCACGAACCATCCAGCCTGAGAATTTCTCACAGCGAACGCCACCTGTACAGTAAACCACGACACGCTTGTCCATGAATTTTTCCTTGTTGTCACGAACCCATTGTGGCAACTCACGGAAGTTGCGGATGTCTGGGCGGATAGCCCCACGGAAGTGTCCTAGGTCGTACTCATAATCGTTACGTGTGTCAAGGACCACTGTATCTTCGTCAAGAAGGGCCTCTTTGAACTCTTTTGGAGACAAGTAAGCACCCGTCGTTTCAAGTGGGTTGATGTCGTTGTCAAAATCGTTGTCTTCCAAACCAAGGTGGACAATTTCTTTCTTGTAGCGAACAAACATCTTCTTGAAGGCTTGTTCATTTTCTTCGTCAATCTTGAACCAGAGGTCTTCCATTCCTGGGAGGCTGTGAACGTAGTCCATGTATTTTTGAGTTGTTTCGTAATCACCTGAAACAGTCCCGTTAATCCCCTCGTCAGCGACTAGGATACGGCCTTTGAGACCGATTGATTTACAGAAAGCCAAGTGATCTGCCGCAAATTGCTCTGCATTTTCAATTGGAGTATAGAGGTAGTAAAGTAAGACACGAATATCTTTTGCCATAAGATTTGTTCTCTTTTCTATTCTTAAATTTTCAGAATTTTTCATTCAACTATACTAGTATACCCACTTGGGAAAACGAATGCAATTTATTTGACCGGAAATTGTAGAAAGAGTCCTACCCCTGCACTTCATCAGTAACCATAGCGAATCGCAGATAATTCTCTCAATTTTTTGATTTGCTTAGCTTGATTTTCTGACAAACCCAGCTTGTTATCAATCAACACACGTGAGATGTCAACGTTCATTTGGCTCAGAATAAATGGAGTAGAGGTCCCATCATCCTCTAATCGTTTTTTATAAATCACTAACTGATTTTTCAAGGGAGTAAGTTGAGGCGCAGCCTTTAGATCTTCCAATAGATAATCAATGATGGTCATCGCTTCACAACGTCTTTCACTTCCTCCAGCAAACCATTTTAATGGTGTCATACTCATTTCCCTCCTGAAATTCGCTTATAAATTGAAAAACTATAATCCCCAACTCTCATGCTAATATTTTACCCAAACACCCTATGTAAAAAAGTCAGCAAAAATGGCAAGGTCGCTACAATATTATTGATCACATGCACCGCATAGGAAGGATAAATGCTCTTGGTATAGCGGGTCAAACCAGCAAAAATGATTCCAGATGTTGCAAAGACGAAGATATCTAACAGACTAGGAAAGTTTGAAAAATGAGGGAGAGCAAATAAAATGGACGGAAGAAGCAAATCAAGAGCAAATCTCGAATCTTTAAAAAAGGCATGTTGCAGTAATCCTCTATAGATTAACTCTTCCATCAGTGGAACCAGAAAGAACAGGGCTATATAAATACCTAGCTCTGCAAAGTTAGTCCCACTATAACCAATCAATACAGCCCAACCTTCAGCAGTTGACTGAACATGTTTAGCTGTCTGAACGTTAAAAGAGATCTGGAGCACTACCACTAATACTGTCAAAATCGAATACCAAAGCCATTTTTTTCTTGGAATACGAAAGAGATAACCGTGCCCTGTCTTAACCAGAATCCAAATCATGACTCCACTAAATAGCAAACTCAGGATATTTTGAATCCAGAAGAAATTGCCTATCTGGGAAGAAAATTGCCAATAGTTTTGGACAATAAGCGTCAGCTGGGAAAGGCCAAATACGAAAAATAGGTAAGAGAAGACAGCACTCATTTTGAAAAGAAGGCGATATTTTTTCATAATAAATCCTCTATAGATGTATGTGTATCACACCGCATAAACCCTCAGAACCACTCTTTTCATGTTTACATCCTAAAAATCACTACCTCCCCTAGAGAACTAAGGAAGGCAGTGATCACATTTTTAGGAATTAGGAATGAATACACGAAATCAATCGTTCTTATGATTTTTTGCTTTTCAAAAATTCGTCGTATTGTTTTTGCATTTCATCCAATACTTTTTGGTATGCACCTTCAGATTTCAATTTTTCCATCAATTCTGGAATAGCTTTATCAGGGTCTACAGTACCAGTGTTGATAGCTGTATCGAATTGTTGCATTGTGTTAGTGATTGCAGAGATTTCAGATTTTACGCTATCAGTGTTAAAGATGAATCCAAGCGCTGGAGATTCTTTAGCTTCTGCCAATTGTTTCTTAGAATCTTCGATTTGTTGGTCTGTAACGTTTTCGTTGATGTAAAGGATCCAGTTGTTACCAGTGTTCCATCCACCCATGTGAGTGTTTCCTTTGTATCCTTCAAGGACACGTACACGGTTTTCTTTACCTGGAATTTTCTCCCAGTTCTTGCCTTCTGGACCGTAAACAAGTCCATTCAAGAGTTCAGGGTTAGTGTTCAAGAGGTTCAACACTTCCATTGATTTTTCTTTGTTCTTAGAGTTGTTTGAGATAACAAAGTTAGCAACTTGAGTTGTTTGGTTTTTCTTGATGAAGTTAGTGAATGGTTTGATTTGGATGTCTTTGTTAGCAACACGTGAGAGCAAGCTGTTACCGTAGTCAGCTGGTCCTACTGTTTCTTCACGAACGAACCAAGTGTCTTGTTGAAGGTCAAATGAAGTGTCGCTTGTTGCTACGTCTTTTGGAATGTATCCTGCTTCGTAGAATTTGTGAAGAGTCTTCAAGTGCTCTTTGAAACGAGGAACGTCGTAACGGTTTACGATCTTAGTAGTATCCCCTTCAAGGTCGATAACGAATGGAAGTCCGTTTGCTACTGGGTAGTCAAAGTTTTCAGAAGGGATAAAGTTCTTAGTAACTGCAAATGGTACTACGTCTGGAGCTTTTTCTTTGATTTGTTTCAAGACTGGTTCAAGTGTTTCGTATGAGTTTACACCTGAAATGTCGATACCGTATTTAGCAAGAAGAGTTCCGTTGAAGGCAAAGTTTTGTGAAGATGCAACGTTAGCCGCAACTGGAACAGCGTAGATCTTACCGTTTACAGTGTTTCCTTTGATGTAAGCTGGGTCAAGTGCTTTATAAAGCTCTGCCCCTTCTTTCTTGTACAATTCTGTCAAGTCAGCATAAGCACCTTTTTGCGCGTTTACGATGTAGTTATCTGCGAAAGCGATATCGTAGTTTTCACCTGATGATGTGATAACTGACATTTTCTTACCGTAGTCACCCCATCCAAGGTATTGGATATCCAATTTAGCACCAACTTTTTCTTCGATGATTTTGTTTGCATTTTCTAGCAATTCATCCAAGTTATCTGGCTTGTCACCGATTTGGTACATTTTAATAACAGGTTTTTCTCCTGATCCTGAGTCAGCAGCTTTTTTGTTGTTACCTGAAAGGTTTCCACAAGCAGCAAGACTTGCAGCCAAAGCTACTACGCTAGCAGATGCAAAAGCATATTTTTTCCAGTTTTTCATGATAAAAACTCCTTTTTTTATTTTTAAACTTATAAACGATTTAATGATTTTAACTTCAGTCACTAAGATGAAGTTGGAAAGGGAGAAACGATGTTTCTCAGTAAGTCCTATTCTTTCACACCACCAATAGTCAAACCTTTTACAAAGTAGCGTTGGAAGAATGGATACAGAATTGCAATCGGAAGGGTTGCAACGACAACCATGGCCATACGTCCTGTTTCCTTTGGAAGAGCGACTCCCAGTTGACCAGAAAGACCGACTGCTTTGGCGATGTAGTCCATATTTTGTTGGATTTGCATGAGCAAATACTGCAATGGATACAAGTTGTCACTCTTGATGTAAAGAAGGGCGTTAAACCAGTCGTTCCAGAAACCAAGAGCTGTCAAAAGCGTGATGGTTGCGATACCCGGTAATGACAATGGTAAACAGATTTGGAAGAAGATCCGGGCTTCACTAGCACCATCGATACGAGCGGACTCCAGAATGGCTTCTGGAATGGTCTTCTTGAAGAAGGAACGCATCAAGATGATGTTAAATGGTGAGAGAAGCATTGGAACAATCAAGGCCCAAACTGTATCACCTAGTTGAAGCAAACGAGTTACCACGATATAGCCTGGAACCAAACCGGCGTTGAACAACATACTAAGAAGAGCGAAAATCGTAAAGAATCTGCGGTACTTAAAGGTTGTACGTGAGATGGCGTAGGCATAAGTGGTTGTAATGAAGACGTTGGTCACTGTTCCGACTACGGTTACAAAAACTGAGATAAAGAGCGCTTGGAGGATCTTATCTTTAAACTGAGCTAGGAACTGGAATCCATCTACACCAAACTTCGAAGGGAAAAAGCTATATCCATACTGGAGGATGCTCTTTTCATCTGTCACCGAAATGATGATAACGAAGATAAAGGGCAAGATACAAGAAAGAGCGATCAAACCAGAGATGATACTAAAGAAGATATCTGCTTTCTTACTGAAGGAGTGAATGCCGACATTATCGATTTTTTCTTTTTTAATTTTCTTTTCTGCCATATTCTCCTCCTTTCTAGAACAAAGCTGAGTTTGGATCAACTCGTCTTGCAAGCAAGTTTGATAGGATAACCAGTATCAAGCCGACAACGGATTGGTAAAGACCGGCTGCTGAAGCCATACCGATATCTGCTGTCTGAGTCAAACCATTAAAGACATATACGTCCAAAACGTTAGTTACATTGTAAAGCTGACCAGCATTGTGTGGGATTTGATAGAAGAGACCGAAGTCTGCGCGGAAGATATTTCCGACTGCAAGGATGGTCAAGACAGTTACAAGTGGAGTCAACTGAGGAATGGTTACGTTGCGAATACGTTGCCACTTGCTAGCCCCGTCCACTGTTGCTGCTTCGTAGTAGGTTGGGTCAATTCCCATGATTGTCGCATAGTACATGACACTGCTATATCCAAATCCTTTCCAAATACCTAAGAAAAGGAGAAGGTATGGCCAAATGCCTAAGTCAGCGTAGAAGTTGACTTCCTTCATGCCAATGGATGTTAGGAAATGGTTGAAGACCCCTTTGTCAATGTTTAGGAAAGCATCTGTAAAGAAACTGATGATAACCCATGACAAGAAGTACGGGAACAACATAGACGTTTGGAAAATTTTAACCATTCTCTTAGAACGAAGCTCACTGAGGATGATAGCAATTCCAACTGACACAATCAAACCAATAAAGATGAATCCAAGGTTGTAAAGGACAGTATTTCGAGTAATGATAAAGGCATCTTTAGAACTAAACAAGAACTTAAAGTTATCGAGGCCGACCCACTTACTATTCATAATACTGTGGATAAATCCTTCACCACTCATATGGTAATCTTTAAAGGCGACCACATTTCCAAATACTGGGATATAGAAGAATAGAATCAACCAAAGTGCCCCTGGTAAAACCATCAAGAGAAAAATCCAGTTATCTCTCAAGGTCTTTGAAAACTTTTTCATAATTTCCTCCCATTTTATTCCTAAAAACTGATTTCATCGAATTTTTAGGTTTGATAACGATTACATAATTAGTATACTCTTATTTTAAGAATAGTTTAAACTACTAATTATAGAAAAAACTCCACAAATTATTTTATGTGGAGAAGTTTTTTATAAGAAATAGGTTTCACGAGAAACACTCTGAACAAGGGACACTATTCTTGTTTTTATACTCAATGAAAATCAAAGAGCAAACTAGGAAGCTAGCCGCAAGCTGCTCAAAGCACTGCTTTGAGGTTGCAGATAAAACTGACGAAGTCAGCTCAAAACACTGTTTTGAGGTTGTAGATAAGACTGACGAAGTCAGTAACCATACCTACGGCAAGGCGAAGCTGACATGGTTTGAAATTGATTTTCGAAGAGTATTAAGTCGTATAAATCGTCGATGCGGTCGCAATGGTGTGCCACTGGTTGGCTGTTGTGGCTGCAAAGTCCTTGTCTCCATAAAAATCATTAAATGGAAGGATTTCAACTTCTAATTCTTCGATACGGTCAATCTGACCTGCCAGATAAGCCTCGATGCGACTCTCTGCTCGCTTGATTCTTTGTAAGAGTCCGCCCATACGGATATCAACCGTATCCAAACCAAAGACCTTGTTTTCTTTCAACCATTGTTGACTAAAGAGTTTGTGGAAAGTTTCAATCTCACTTCTGAGTTTTGGTAATTCTTCTCTGGCGATTTGCTGCAAGCTGACTTTGTCAGCGACTTTATAAGTTTCACGAATGCGTCGTCCCACATCCACTTTACTGCTTAAAATCTGGTTCAACTGGGCCTGAGTTTCAAAGAGATAAGCATAATTTCCTGCTTTTTCTTTGATTTCAGCAAGCGTCGCAGCGGCCTGAGCGAAGTGCAGTTTGTCCTGTTCAGGTGTTATGTGTCTGTCAAGAATCGGACAGAGAACATCCTGATAAAAAACATAGCGGTTGGGATTGATACCACTGAGATTACCTGGCAGGTCTGGCAAAAGGTTAGCTAGGTCAATCTGCATGAAGTCCTCAACTGATAGACCTGTATTGGTCTTGAAGTTAGCAGACAAACGATCTAAGTCATTGCGGTAGCTGAGTTCTGCCCAGATTTGCAGACTTGGTAGGATAGAAAACTGGGCTGTCTCGCCACCGTTATCCCCCCAACCCGTCACGATAACTTCTTTTATCTGATTGGCACGACAGGCTTTATTGGCCTCGATAGCGATGAGACGGCTGAAATGGTTGTTGGGTGTGAAACCAATCCACTTCCAAGCACCACCTGCAAAGGCAATATCTTGGCTAATCTTGTGATGGTTGCGGAAATTGCGATTGTACTTTTCTTCGCTGTCTTGATAATAATCCCAGTAAACCAAGGTCACACGGTCTTTGAGACGGTCTAGGTAGACACGAGTTTCCTCTGGAATCTCCACGTCACGATCGTACTGGCCATCCGCTGACATGAGTTTAAAGAACATATCGCTCCACATTTGGCAGTGGAAACCATACTTATCGGCAATATCCAGCACGCGCTCCAAGTGTTGACACATGAGGAGACTACGGTCCACAACACCGTTCAAGATCAGGTAGCGTCCCAAACCAACCAAGTGGGCTTCGTCCATCCCGATATTGACCTTGCGTGTCTGCAGTTTAGACAGAGTGGCAAACATGCCATCAATCAAATCATAAACCTTTTCTTCACCAATAAGGAGAATGTCCTCTACATCACGAAGTTCCTGCACTTCTTTGACACCCCATTTAACGAAGGCCGACAAATGAGCCAAGGTCTGGATGCAAGGCACAAAGGTCATGTCAAACTGCTGGGCGTAGGCTTCTATTTCCTGCAGCTCCTCAGCCGAGTAGGCACCACGGAAATAACCAAAGTAAGGTTGTCCCTCAATCTGATAAGTATCTTCCATGTAAAGCTCAAAGGTTGAATAACCCATGAGAGCCAAGACCTCAATCATCTGTTTGGCAGAAGCGACATTGAGCACTGCATTTCGTGAACAGTCTGCCATGTAGGCCAACTCTTCGTAAGCAGCTTCTTCTTCAATCTCTACCTTATCACCTTCTACTAGAGCTGTTGCCAACAAGGACAAGGCGCGGTAAAGTTGGTGAGGTTTGCGATAAGTTAGTTGATAGTGGCCATCCTCAAACTTGATAGAGATAGAGGCTTGGTCAGACTGAGCGACTGCTACCTCTACATCTGCTAGCGAAATGTGCTTTTTAAGCAACTCTAATGCTTGCTCTTGTTTGGGACTAAGTCCTGTAAAAATTACCATTGGTTTTCCTCCTGCAACCAGTTGACAAGGGCACCGTAGAGATTGGCTTCTGCATGATAGGTGCAGGCCTGGATAACTGGTGCGACCGTGTATTCTTCGTAGGTCTCGACAAATGCTTCGACAGCTTTTTTGACCCCTTGGATGAAGTCTGGATTTTGGCTGATAGAGCCTCCCAGACTAATGACATCTGGATCGATCAGATACTGGATATTGAGCAAGCCTTGCGCCAGATTACGGTTCATGCGCTCAATGGCTTCTTGGCAAAGGGCATTCCCGACTGCAGCTTCTTGGTAAATCTTGCGACCATCCCAGTCAGTCTGACCAGATTTTTCAATTACGTAGCGAACCATGTTTCCTGTAGAGGCTAATAGTGACCAGTTGTTAAGTTTTTCAGCTGGTGCAATGGTTGTCATATAGCCAAACTCACCACCTAAGCCGTGGCGACCACGGTGAAGTTTGCCATTGATAATCATAGCTCCGCCAATTCCTGTCCCAATCACGACACAGGCTGCATTTTCAATCTCTGGATGAGCCAGCAGTTCACTAAGTCCAACACAGTTGGCATCATTTTCTAGATGGACAGGTAGCTGATGATGAGCAAACGTCTCATACCAAGAAAAACCATGGATGTAAGGCACGGCACTGAAGCCATCAATCACACCTGTCTCTTGATTGACCGCGCCTGGAACGCTCATGGCAATGCCCTTATAATCTTTCTCTGCCAAGCATTTGTCTAGCCATGCCAGTAAATCTTCTAGGGTTTCTGGTGTCGGTGTACTTGTCTTATCTAGTATTTTTCCATCAGGAGTCAGACTGGCAAACTTAATCCCAGTTCCTCCGATATCAATGGTTGCAATCATCATATTTTCACCAAAAAAGGGGCGAATCAGTAGTTTATCCTTACTCTTTCGCCCCTCCTTTCTATCTCATAGTATTAGTTATAGAACACTTTAAAACTGTTAAATGTCTTCTTTTTTAATCAATTCTGTACGAATTTCTTGTGGTGCTAAGAGTCCTGAATGAACTGGATATGGTCGCTCAAGCAAGTCCAAAATGGTTTGTTGGTGTTCTGATATGCGAACATTTTCTTGACTCATATTGTAGTAACGGAGGACATATCCTTCTTCATTTTCAGCCACTTTAAAGGCTGTTGGGCAAACTTGTGGTAAGCTGAGTGCCGCATGACTCAAGAGGCTACCAGTCGCAGCAACACTTCCTTCTTGTTTAGCAACTTGAAGACTAGTGAATGGTGTTTGGAAGGCTTTGGCACGACGGAAGGCTGAGAAGCGTTCCCCTGCTTGGTGGCATTCAAGCGCAAACTCGACTTCAAACTCACGCAAGCACTGAGCCTCTGGTGTTGGGAAGTAACCCCAGTCACCTAACTCACCTGAGGCACGAAGAACGGTCACGGCAATGGTATCATCTCCAAGGATTTCATACTCGTGCAATCCTTTATTGGCCACCGTCACCCCTTTTTCATCGTCATACAGACTGACAAAGGCTTGTTGGTGTTGAGGATTTTCAGGATTTTCCCATGAAGCCGCTGGTTTATTTGGTCGTGTCACTACCTCATAAATGCTTTCCGAATCATTGCTTGGACGCGTATTATGAGTCTTAACCAAGAGACGGATCCGGTGGTCCTTAGCGGTGTTGGTAAAGCGAGTCTTGAAGCGGATTTGTGGATTGTCAACAAAGACGGTCATCTCTGTTTCAAGAAGAATGCTTGTCCATTCATCTGAGCGCCCAGCTTCACGCGTCATAAACTCGATGATACCTCTTTGTTCCGCATCCAGTTTTTCGTCTGCACTTACTGGAATTGTCAATTCATGCTTGAGCAAGATCTTGGCAAAACGAGCTGTATTTTCCAAGACCTCATAGTCTTTGAGTTCTGCGTAGATAGGCTCTGTTCCTTTTGGTTGGAAGTAGATGTACTCATTTCCGATGTCACCACGGTCTTCAAAGCGAATAACATCTTCATAAGCTTCATGAGTTGTCTTGTCGTAGACTGTGATAGTTTCATCCACACTGACCGTTACAAATGGCGTATCAATCACTCCATTTTGGTAAATACCGTCACGATGTTCTTGTTCTCCTTCAAGCAATTGGAAGGTTGTCCAAGAAAGTGGTGCTAGGTGAACAGGTACTGTCACGCGCACTTGTCGAGCGATGCGAGCCTGACGGAACTTATCTTTTGGCAAATCATACTCAAAGTTAGCTCCCAGATCTTCGATTTTCGCTTCTACAGCATGCCCCTCCAAGTCTTCGACACGGTAGCTTGGCAAGGTCAAGGATGCCATCTTCTTATAACCTTCTGTTGGGTGTAATTCCTTGAAATCACAAGTCGCCACATCAATCACGGTGCTGACCGTATCAACCTTGTCGTGCAAGCCTGTGTTGATGACGGTAAAGAGATGGTCGCTTTGGGCTTCGTGGGTTGCGATTTTGCCCTTCCACTCATTGAGAAGATTGGTCTTAACAAAGTTTCCAACTTGGTTAACCTTGGCAAAACGTGTTTCCATCTCACGGTGAACCTCGTCCACGCTACAGCCACAGATACTGTCATGTGGCGCATTTTGCAGAAGGACTTTCCAAGCATAGGTCAACTGGTCCTTATGGTTGTGGCCGCCAGTGATGACGGTCAATGGCTCCACTACTTGTTCTAGGAGATTGCTATTTTCTTGGAAGGATTGTTTGAGGTAAATGCGTGATGAGGAAGTGTTGGCAAGCGTGTACCAACCATCTGTTTCCTGACTTGTCAACTCACCTGTAACCGTTGATAACTGCTCTGGTAGAGCACTTTCTACTGCATGAACATAGTCATCAAAGGAACTATGCACAAAGGTCACATCTGGGAAGAGTTCATTGGCCACACAAATGGCTTCACTCAGATTTCGCTGTACAGGCTGGTGGTCACAGCCGTTCATCATCAACCATTGGTTGGTCGAAGCATAGTCACGCACGTCTGACAATTTTTGTTTCCAAAAGGCCAAGGCTTCGTCCTTATCAACTGGGATTTCATTCCCGTTACTGTACCAGTTGGCAAAGAGGATACCGAGGACACGACTTCCGTCTGCACCCTGCCAGTACATTTCTGAAAACTGGGATGTGAACTGCTCATCTTCGAGAACTTGGTTGTCAAATCCAATCGGCTTGACACCACGCCCAAAGGCTGCCACGTGAATACCTGATTTTTGAAGGATTTGGGGAGCTTGTCCCATATTTCCAAAGGTATCTGGGAAGTAACCAATCTGGGTTGATTTGCCCCATTTTGCACATTCAGCTTGACCAATCAAGGTGTTGCGGACGTTGGCTTCACTTGAAATCAAGTAATCATCCTGCAAGATGTAAAAGGGACCAATTTTAAGTTTGCCTTCGTCAATGT
Organism: Streptococcus oralis; assembly: GCF_001588645.1. Classification (GTDB taxonomy): domain Bacteria; phylum Bacillota; class Bacilli; order Lactobacillales; family Streptococcaceae; genus Streptococcus; species Streptococcus oralis_AB. The sequence continues at coordinate 223,675 of NZ_LAYF01000004.1, forward strand.
AACGTTGGACTTTGTCACGATTTTCAGGGCGAATTTCCAAGTAGTCATCAAGAACAATAGTTTGTCCATCCAAGTGGAAACTCTTGAACTCAGGGTCATTTTCAAAGAGATCAAAAAGATTGTCAAACAATTCCACCAACTGCATCCGGTGGCTTTCAAAAGGCAAGTACCACTCACGATCCCAGTGACTATGTGAGATAATATGTACAACAACATTTTCCATGAAGTAAAACCTCATTCTAAATTAAATTTAAAAATATATTTGTGATTCTTTGCAAGAACCTATTGAGCTAAGGCTCATTAGCGAATACCCAGGTAATCCAAGACTAACTCACAGAACATCATGTTGGCCCATGAGAACCATTCGCGAGAGTAGAGCGTTGGATCATCTACGTGGAAGCTTTCGTGCATGACACCTGTGCCACCATCGCAGGCAACGAGCTGATCGAGCAAGAATTTCTTCTCCGCCTTATCTCTTGTTGTCAAGCCTTGGATAGAAAGGGCGATTGGCCAGATATAGCGGTAGAAGGTATGAGAACTTCCGAGACCGCTAGCGTATTCTCCTTGGTAGAAGTATGGATTTTCAGGGCTCAGAATGGTACGACGAGTTGCTTGATACACTTCATCTTCAATGTCGCAATAGCCCAGATAAGGAGCAGCCAACAAACTTGGAACATTTGGATCATCCATGATGCTAGCATTTCCTAGACCATCCACTTCAAAGGCGTAAATCTTTTCACCCTTGCTATTGGTGGTGTAGGCATAGTTTTCGATCCCTTCTTGGATCTCTGCTTGCAGGCGTTTAGCGTCTGCGATGACACTCTCGCTATCAGCTAGATTCAATTCTGCAAAGATTTCTTGGACATAACCCAAGACAACTACGGCAAACATATTGGATGGAATCAAATAGCTATACTGACAGCAATCATCACTTGGACGGAAGGCTGACCAGGTCATACCTGTCACTGCAAAGTCAGGTCCAAAGCCATCATTTACCAAAGTGTCTTCCTTACGGTCTGTATCACGAACAAAACGATAAGGAGAGTTGTTGTGATCTTGCTCTACTGTCCAGAGATGAAGGATTTCCTTAGTTGCTGTGACAAAAGTTTCATCAAACTGACTGGTTTCCCCTGTTTCTTTCCAAAGGAGATAAGCCAGCTGCAAAGGATAGCAAAGCGAGTCCACCTCATACTTGCGTTCCCAGATCCAGCCGTTAAGATCTGTGTGGTCAGTCTCGTGGTGGCCCTTCCAGTTCTCCTCAATGTTAAAGGAGTTGGCATAAGGATCCTTGAGCACCAAGGTCATCTGACGCTTGACCAAACCTGCAATGGTCTGACGCAAGAGAGGATCTCTTTTAGCCACATGAAGATAGGGTCTGAGTTGGGCCGTCGAGTCACGAAGCCACATGGCAGGAATATCCCCTGTCAATACAAAGGTTGAACCATCTTCTAGAATCTCAACCGTATTGTCCAAGGTGTCGGTATAGCAACGCTCAAAGACATCCACCCACTCCGGATGGTCCTTGGCACGCTCTGCTACTTCATCCAGCCATTCTCTGACGATTTCTTTAGAATAAACCATTTTTAATTTTTCCTCTTTCAAACAAGTTTCATGTTCAGTATATAGTTTTTGAGACAGAAAATACATACACAAATGATAGTCATTTTTCTACAAAATTGCTTACTTTCGAACCCCATCTCTAAAGGTCTCATTTTTCTGATATAATGTAGAAAAACAGCTAAAGGAAAGACTATGAAACCACTACTTGAAACTATCGATACCCGCTTTGGTACTGCTAGCAAGCATGCCTTCTCTCGGGGAAATACCCTACCATACACAGGCGTGCCTTTTGGGATGAATTATTTTGTGCCCCAGACTAGTGACCAGGACGGATCTTGGTTTTTCGATCCGCATCTGCCTATCTTTCAGGGGATTCGCTTAACCCACCAGCCTAGCCCTTGGATTGGGGACTACTCATGGCTCCTTCTGACATCTGTCACAGGTCAGCTTGGGGGAGACAGTCTCTTTCACCGCCAGTCTTCTTATGATATAGATAAAGCTTGCTTCCAGCCTCACTATTTGAAGCTCTTTTCTCTGCGCTATCAGATTGAAACCCAGCTCACACCAACTTGCTATGGTGCCTCTATGCGCCTAGAGCAAAAGCAAGGCAAATCCCTCTCCCTCTACCTTCACGCAGAAGATGAACTGACAGTGGAGCAGGTAGATAAGCGGACTCTGTCCCTAAGACAAGAAGGCAAAACAGAGACCAATAAAAATCCGCTGATACTGTTCACTTCTCTGCAAATGAACACGGATATTCTTGCTGTCAGCCAAGAAAGCGGAGACTGGCGAATTGACTTAGCAAGTAGTCATGCTGAGATTCAACTAGGGACTTCTTTCATCTCCCCTTATCAAGCTCTAATCAATCTACCTCAAACGGACTTTGATAGCTGTAAAGCAAATGCCCAAGCAGACTGGGAAAATCTCCTCCACCGTTTTGATATCGTGGAGACAGGTGAAGCCGACCGGACCTTCTTTGACCACTGCCTCTACAGACTTTTCCTCTTCCCACAGACATTTTATGATGTGAACGAGTCAGGGCAGGCCATCCACATGGATTTGTCTACTGGTACTGTCAAGCCTGGTGTCCTCTTTAGCAACAATGGTTTCTGGGATACCTTCCGCACCACCTTCCCCCTCTTTGCCCTTATTATACCAGAACACTATCACCGCTTTCTAGAAGGTTTCTTCAATAGCTACCGTGATACTGGATTCCTGCCTAAATGGCTAGCCCCAGATGAACGTGGTATGATGCCTGGTACTCTATTGGACGGCATTATCGCAGATAGCGCTTGCAAGGAAATGGCTCCCGACTTGGAAGAAGAACTCTTCCAAGCCATGCTGGAGACAGCCACCAAGTCCGACCCTCTCGGCATCAATGGTCGTCACGGACTAGCCGAATACCAAGAGTTAGGCTACCTCTCTACTGACCACCACGAAAGCGTCAGCCACACCCTAGACTACGCCTATAGTGATTTTTGCATCGCCAGCTGTGCCGAAAAACAAGGTCAGAATGACATCGCCCAGACTTATAAGGTCGCATCGCAGAATTTCCGTCATCTCTTTGACTCTGAGACAGGCTATATGCGTGCACGAGATCGTCAAGGCAACTTCCAACCTGACTTCTCTCCTTACAGTTGGGGACGAGACTACGCCGAATGTTCCGCCATTCAAGCGACTTTGGGAGTTCTACACGACATTCCTGGCTTAATCCAACTGATGGGTGGAAAAGAAGCCTTTAGCCACTACCTTTTGAAAGCCTGTCAAGATGCTCCTCTCTTTGAAACGACCGGCTATGGTTATGAGATTCACGAGATGAGCGAGATGGCTACAGCTCCTTTTGGGCAAATCGCCATTTCCAACCAACCTAGCTTCCATATCCCTTATCTCTTCCGCTACAGTGACTACCCTGAATACACTAGCCTTCTAATCAAGACGCTACGTCAGAAAACCTTTCACCCATGTTGGCAAGCCTATCCTGGCGATGAGGACAATGGCAGTCTCTCTGCCTGGTATATCTGGTCGGCTCTTGGATTCTACCCGACCTGTCCAGGAAAACCAAGCTATGACCTCGGAATTCCCCTCTTTGATCATCTCCGCGTCTACCTTGCCAAAGAAAATAAATGGTTGGATATCCATGCTGAACAAAACTACAGCCATTTTAACTTTATCAAAGAGTGTCGATTGGATGAGACCCCTGTATCTAGCATTCAACACCAAGACCTCTTGAAAGCCAAGCAACTGACCTTCACCCTCAGCTGGCTACCAAATCACTCATAACCAAAAGAACCTTTGCATCGCGCAAAGGTTCTTCTTTTATGAAACTTGGACTTGAAGTTGATCCACAAGCTGACCACCCACCGTTAGATTCAGATAGAAATCCAAGGTTTTATCTCCTGCGAAATACAAGGTTGGAAGCGTCAATCTTTTTTCAGTCTCGCCAACTTGAAACTCAATAACTTGAATCTCGTCCTGATAGGCGACACCATGCACACCAGTCCCCGGTTGAATCGAAATCTTAGCCTCCAAAGGAGTACTACTTTCGCTACGTTCAATCCTAAAATGAAGAGTCTCTCCCTTTGTCACAGCTAGACTTTTTTCTGCAAATGCTAGTCCTTGAATAACTTCTGTTTTTGATAAGCTAGGAGTTTTATAGAGGGAAATCTTGGTCAATACAGGCATATATTGTGCCTCTGTGATGATTACACGCACCTTCTGAGCCTCTACCATGGATCCTCGCAAAAGGCGTTTATAGCCCACTGTAAATCCTGATCCAAACTCCTGCCAGACGCCATCCAACTCTACCTGAACATGGAAAGCAACGATGCGTTGTCCTAGCTTCAAATCTTCCCTCAGCTCGATCACATCAAAAGTTTTAGGTGACTCAAAATCGAGCTCTAACTGAATTGGCAGTTCTGCATCACTTGCCCAAGAACTAGTCTCAAAGCCGTCTGTCAGATGGTGACAGGCAAAGTCTGCGGAGAGAGTAGGACCAGATACCGCAGCTCCCAGAGCCAAATCTTCTTTATAGAGCTCATTGCGATAAGCCGCAAATTCATAAAGGCGTTCAATATCCCTTTCATCAAAGAGACCATCTTGATTCGGCGGAATATTGAGCAAGAGTGGAGTTCCCTGGCCCACCGAGTGAAAGTAGATTTCGACCAATTCCTCGAGAGACTTGGGATCCTGGTCCTCATGGTAAAACCAACCTGGACGGATGGAAACATCTGCCTCTCCGATTGAAAAAATCGTGCCTGAGGAATCTCCGTGCTGAAGATAGTCCAGCTCTGCTTCTGTTCCTAGTTTGTCAGGATTCACCTTTTGCCACAGGGGATCACCTGCATAGCCTCGTTCATTGCCAATCCAGCGGATACTAGTTCCTTCTGTTGAAAAAATCAAGCAATCGCCCTGCAGTTCACGAATGATTTCAAACCATTTTTCAAATTCATAATTGACCTTTTGAGCGCCCTCTCCTCTGGCACCATCCATCCAGACCTCAGCAAATTTCCCTCCATTTCCATAGACAGGATTTGACAAAATTTCCTTCAACTGAGCCAGATAGTAGGCATTGTATTCTGCTTCTCGGTCCACATGATAAAGGGGACTATGGGCATCCCAAGGAGATAAATAAACTCCCATATCCATGTCAAACTCAGTTGCAGCTTGGGAAACTTCAAGGAGCAAGTCCCCCGCTCCTTTCCTCCAAGGACTAGCCTTGACCGAATAATCTGTATGTGCTGTCGGGTAGAGCACAAATCCATCGTGGTGCTTGACCACCAAAATCAGTTTTTTAAAACCTGTTTCTTTGAGCACCCGAACCCACTCACGCGCATCCAACTTGGTCGGGTTAAAGCATTCAGGCTCCTCCTGGCCTGTTCCCCATTCCTGGTCATAAAAGGTATTGGGACCAAAATGGATAAAGGCAGCTAGTTCATCCTCTAAATAATCCAGCTGGGTCTGACTTGGTAATGGCCCATGTGGTTTTATGTTCGTCATCATCTCATATCTCTTTCTCTTGTTCACAAGGTTATCCACAACTTGTGGATAAGAAAGCATGCCTAAAAACTAGTTTTTTCAGAATCCAGCTCTTAGACTTGGAAACTTTCACCCTAAACAGACCTTTGTCAAATAGCTCTGTACTAGGGTTTATACTAGCTTTCCAGAAATTCACTAACATACGGAACTATTTTCAGGATACTTCAACACCCTGAGTTGTATGTCATTTTCCCCTAGACTTATCCACAGACTGTGAATAAACTATGCTTCCAGACTGCTCTCTCCTTGACTATAACAAAAAGCGATAGCAGCGTCAATATGACTAAGCTCCCTTCCTAAATCCCCTGAAAAGATTCTATAATTTGTACAATCGTAGCTTTTGCATTCGCCAGCTAGTGAGAATCAGCCAGTAGAAAATGACCTCTTTATCACATTGTGAACAGCACAACTGTGGTACTATAATGCCTAACAACCTAATCGTTTCCAGCAAAAAATCCCGCAGATTTGCGGGATTCTCTCTTGCATCAATGCGCCAACATTTCTTGGGCGATTTCTTGGCCAGATAGGTTATCTGGGTAGTAGGTTGGCCAGTTATCCATCTCTTCAAAGAGGGCTTCTTGGCTAGTACCTCCAAAGAAGATATGGAAATGTTCTGCTTTAACTGGGGCGATATTGTGGTCACTAAACTGAACGTACTTGAACTGTCCAGCGTCCGCATCTGTCGCTTCAAAGAGGAAGCGCACACCACGATTACCTTTCTTATACGTCAAGATTTTCTTGCCGACATACTTATACGTAAATTTCTTACTTTGTCCACCTTGAACAAATTCCATAGTGTTGTCCGTAATGTTGATTTTAGTCACATCTGTCTGATAGCCTTTTCTATAGTAGGCCTTGTACTCATCCTTGGTCATCTTGCCAGTCAACTTAGCCTTGTAGTCAAAGACTTGATCAAAGGTTCCATCCTCAAGGAAAGGATAAACTGACTGCCAGTTGCCTACATAGTCACTCAAGGTACGGTCTTTGACATCTGCATCCTCAAAGTAACCATTGTGAACTGTCTTGGTATTTTCTTCCTTCTCTGGCTCGATTTCCGGTCCTTCTTGATCCGTTGTCTGTTTCAAAGCCTTGAGGTTTTTCTCCATCACGGAGATATAGTCCTCACCAGCCTTGGTTGCTTCTTCTGTCAAACTTTCTAGCGGATTGAGCACGTCTAGTTTGACACCTGTTTCTTTTGAAAGTGTATTAGCGAGGGCTTGTGAGGCATTTTCTTCGAAGTAGATATAAGAAATCTTGTTTTTCTTGATATACTCGGTCAATTCTGCCAAACGTGCTGCTGATGGTTCTGCATCTGGTGAGAGACCTGAGATAGATACTTGCTTGAGACCGTAGTCCAAGGCAAGGTAGTTAAAGGCAGCGTGCTGGGTCACAAAGCTCTTTTGTTTAGCTTGAGACAAACCATCTGTGTAGACCTTGTCCAAGGCTTGCAATTTTTCAATATAGGCAGCTGCATTCTTCTCAAAAGTCTCTTTTTTATCAGGATAATCTGCTGACAAGCTGTCACGGATATGCTCTACCAGTTTGATGGCGCGTGCTGGTGAAAGCCAAACATGAGGATCGTATTCGTGATGGTGACCCTCGCCGCCATGATCATGCCCTTCCTCTTCTTCCTCACCACCTGGCAAGAGGAGCATATCACCTGTCGCCTTGATAGTTTTCACTTTTTTCTTATCCAAGGATTCTAACAATTTTGGAACCCAAGTTTCCATATTTTCATTTTCATAGACAAAGGTATCTGCGTCTTGGATTTTGGCAACTGCCTTGGCAGACGGTTCATACTCATGGGGTTCTGTACCAGCACCGATTAGAAGTTCTACATTAGCAGTATCTCCTGCGACTTGTTTGGTAAATTCGTAGACAGGGTAAAAGGTTGTCACGATATTGAGTTTCCCATCTGCCTGTTTTTGATTGGAACAAGCCACTAAAAACAGGGCACATAGACTAGCCAGTAGTAAGCTCAGTTTTTTCATTTCATTCTCCTATTTGATAAAACGTTTCAGTAGACTGACTAACAAAAAGACAGCTACAAAGATAATAGTGATACTAGCGCTAGCAGGGGTTTCCACATAGTAGGAAATATAAAGACCTGCCACCATTCCCAAAAAGCCAATAGCGCTGGCTAGTAACATAACGGATTTGAAGTTTTTCCCCAGACGAAGGGCAATACTAGCTGGCAAGACCATAATGGTCGATACCAGAAGAGCTCCTGCAGCTGGAATCATAAGGGCAATGGCCACCCCTGTCACCATGTTAAAGAGGATGGACATGGTACGAACGGGCAAGCCATCCACAAAGGCCGTGTCCTCATCAAAAGTCAGGATATACATTGGTCGCAAGAACAAGAAAGTCAATAGCAAAACGACCGCCGCAATGGCAAAGAGGAATATCACCTGCTCCTGGCTAATGGTCACAATCGAACCAAAGAGGTATTGATCCAGACTCATGGAACTCGAACTTTTCCCCTTACTCATGACAATCAGAGACACTGCAAGTCCTGTTGACATGAGGATGGCAGTTCCAATTTCCATAAAGTTCTTATAGACTGTCCGGAGATATTCTAGAAAGACCGCAGCGATCAAGACAATGGCAATGGTTGAAATGGTTGGAGAAATTCCCAAAACCAGACCAAAGGCTACCCCTGACAGAGAAACGTGACTGAGGGTATCGCTCATGAGACTCTGACGACGTAAGATAAGGAAGGTCCCAAGAACTGGAGAAAAGAGACTCATGGCAATGACCGCCAAGAAGGCACGCTGCATGAAGTCATAAGATAACAAACTAAGCATGTTCCACCTCCTGGTCGCTTTCGTGAACGTTGAAACAACGCCATGGCGAATCTTGGTTACGAACTAGATGAATATTGCGATCTGCATAGTCCTTGACCTCCTCAGGGTCATGGGTAATCATCAAAACAGCCTTGCCATGGTGATGAGCACTATGGTGCATGAGTTCGTAAAATTCATTTTTGCTCCCTGCATCCATCCCTGTCGTCGGCTCATCCAAGACAAAGATATCTGGGTCAGAAGCAAACATCCGAGCAATCACTGCTCGTTGCTTTTGCCCACCAGAAAGGGAGCCAATTCGTTTGTCACGATGTTCCCACATACCAACCGAGTCTAGACTGGCCTTGATATGTTCCTCATCATGAGCATTCAAGCGACGGAACCAGCCCTTTCGAGGATAGCGACCCGACTTGACAAATTCATAAACTGTACTTGGAAAGCCAGCATTGAAACTGGCAATTTGCTGGGGAAGATAGGCTATCCTAAGCTTTTTCCCATGAGTATTTGTCTTTGAGATGGTTACTTTACCAAATCTTGGTTGCAGGATACCTAGACTCGCCTTGATCAGCGTCGTCTTGGCAGCTCCATTTTCACCAGTCAGGGTAACAAACTCCCCACTATCAACACTGTAGTTGATATGCTCGAGGACAGGTTCTTTATCATAATAGAAAGATAAGTCCTCTACTGTAATATACCGCATTATTTGATTTCTCCTACTAAAGCAGTTAAAAACCGCTGGATAACTTCTTGTTCATTTGGAGTAAACTGACTTGCTACTTGTTCATAGGCTAAGAGCGTGTGTTCATGATGATGGTGGTGTTCCTCTGCCACTGGTCGAGCTAGTTCTGTCAGTTGGTAAAAAATCACACGCGCATCTTTTGGATCTCTAGATGTCTCTAACATACCCTCTTTGACCAAAGACTTGATAGCCTTGGTCACTGCCGCCTGACTGACATTGAGGCGACGGGCCAACTCCGAGTTGGTTAGGGATTCTTCGGACAAGAGCATGAGGATGTGTTCCTGAGTATTGGTCAAGGCTACGTCACTTGTGCAATGCCCGATTAGAATTTCATGCTGGTTCTCAGATCTCAAGATCACCTCGTTTAAAAAGTTATCGATTTCCTGTGCAAGCTGTCTCATGTGTTACTCCTTCCCTAGCTATCTTTTTCGTAAAAAATAGAGATAGCCACCGATTCTTTACTGGTTAATTATATCATAAACCAAAAAAGAGTCAAGGGAAAAAGGCGTAAAAACGTTTCCCTAGACTCTTCTAGATGTAAAATTTAACCTATTTTTGCTTTGGTTTTCGACTCGATAAGATACCTGCCAAACCAGCTACCATTCCCATCAAGAGCAAGAAGATGGACTGTTCACTTCCTGTATTTGGGAGAGCTTTTTCTGAGACAACTGCCTTCTTGCTAAATTGACCTGCCACCTCATAAGTCAATGGCACATTTGTAGTCGCATCGTTAGCAGCCGCATTCGTTTGAGGCGTTTCTACTGGTAGACTAAAAGTTGTAGAATCCACAGAAATCGTCCGTGAGTTCGGATTGATCTTTTCATACTGGGTCAAATCAGCGGTTTTCAGATACTCTGCAAAGGCTGCATCCATAGATGGGCCTTCTTCACGAGCGCCACCCAACATAGTGTAGCCATCACCACCCGCAGCTAAGAAATCATTGGTTGCAAGATAGTAGGTTTTTGCGAGGTCCAGTAGTTCATAACGACCTGTTGCACGGTTTTTAACCTGGATGGCCAAGACACGTTTGCCTGATGGTAGGTTGGTATCATAGTAGACCTTCACACCCGAAACTTGCAAGAAACCACCACTTGGCTCTAACAATGGTTGTCCGTTCTCATCCAAGACCTTCTTGCCATCCTTATCGACCTGCAAGATAGATCCGAGTGATTTTTCAAACATATCCAAAACTTGTTGCCCCGTCACTTGGATTTGTGAGATGGTATTTCCAAACGGAAGAACAGCAATGACATTTCCTTTAGTGATTGGTTTGCCTTTTGCAATGGTTTCACGCAAGCCACCACCATTTGTCACAGCGATGTCTGTCGGATGGCTAAATCCTGTTTGACCATACTGATAGAGCGAGTCTGCCACGACGTTTCCGAGGTTGGTTTCACGGACCCGAACATTTTCACGATCACCGTTTAGTTCTACAGGGCTGTTTGAGACAATCTCAACCGCATTTTCAGCATCGTATTTTTGTTTAATGTCTTTGACCAGTTTTTCAACTGTAGGATTAGCTGGTAATTTTTTAGCATCTGCAGCCGCAATCAACGTAGGATTACCCAAAAGCTGACGTGATTTGTAGGTGATTTTTCCTACATTATGAAGGTAGCTTCCCGTCTGGTTATAGGTAACATTATCTCCATAGGTCGTTGATTCTACTGTATGAGAGTGACCGTCGATTACTGTTACGCGTTTCCCTTTCAAACGAGGATTTTTAGACAAGGCTTCTGCCAAGGTTGAACCGCGCCATTCGACTGGGGTTGTAGTATCCACACCCAAGTGAGCGAGCACAACATAGTGTTTGTAGTCCTTACCTTCTGCACGCGCCTTGGCTTGAACTTCTTCGATGACCTTATTGACTTCAGAGATTGGATCTGTAAAAGTTACCCCTTTGACATTTTTAGGGTGAGTTTTGGTAGCTGTTTCAGGTGTTGTCACACCGATTACAACAAATTCATCGCCTTCCACAGTCTTATCTTTATCAACGATTGTAGAAGCTTCAAAGAGACGAGCACCATTGACGTAGGTATTTGAACTAAGTAATGGGAATTTCAAGATTTCCTTGTATTTCTTAGCTTCGTCTAAACCAAAGTCAAACTCATGATTTCCTACTGCCATGGCATCATACTGCATCTGATTAAGAATTTCGGCGCGTGCTTCACCCTTTGTAGAGTTGGAAATCGGTAAACCTTGGAAAGCGTCTCCCGCATCAACAACCAGAGTATTTTGATTTGATTTCGCGCGTTCCTGCTCAATGACAGTCGCTAACTTAGCATCACCAATTACTCCCTTTTCCTCTACAATACGACCATGGACATCATTAGTGTGTAAGATAACGGTGTCCTTTTCTTCGCTTTTAGTAGATTCAGCAGGAGCTGACGGAGTTTCTGCAGGTGCAACCGCTTCTGAAGTTGCTGAAGTTTCCGGTACCGCAGGGCTCTCAACAGGAGCTGGAGTCGCCGACGTAGCTGGAGTCGCTACGACAGCTGAACTTTCTGCAGGAGTTGTCGCTTCTTCAGCGTATACTTGTCCAGCTAAGAAGGCTGGAGCTAACAGGGCTGTCGATAAGACAGGTAACAAAGAACGTTTGTTCATTTTAAAATCCCTTTCTTTTCTTTTTCTCTTTTATATTATACGCTATTTCTAAAAATTTTGAAACTTTTGACCTATTTGTATCTTAAATATTCGCCATTTAAACAAAAAAGCTTGGGTTTAAATCCCAAACTTTTAACTCATTTTATTGGAAATCTTTGATGTTCCCATCATAGGTCGCCCAGTCCTTGCTAAAGAAGCGGTCATTCATCTTATAGTCTGGAGCTGGAGTCGGATCCGTCAAGAAGGGATTGACAACCTTATCAAAAGCTAGCCAACCCAACCAACCAATGTGAATGGTGTCCTTGACAAAGTAGGGATCTCCACCTTTTTTAGAAAAGTCAGCAATGTTGGTGAAACCTTGACTTTCTAACTGGTAACGAATTTTTTCAACAGCATGTTGGTACATTTCCTCGCTGAGCCCTGTATGGGCCATCCATTTTTTATTGACAGGCTGGATCACAAAAAGGACATTGACCTTTGATTTGGCAAATTGATTGAGAACCAACTGCAAATCATTATATTCAGACGACTTGAGGAAATTGTAATTTTTTTGATAGCCCTTATACTTCTCGAGGTAGTCTTTCACCTGGGTCTTATAAAATTGATTTTCAATTCCCATATCGTTATTATTGGTATTGGCTTCTGCATCCTTTCGAGCAATTTTTTCTAACTCCTCATAAGAAAATTGATCTGGAAGATCTTTTAAATAGTTCTCCACGTGTTCCTTGTACTTGAGTTTTCCTCGAATGGAAAATTGTCCAAATAGAGAGGCCTGACGCTCATTAAAACGTGCAAATGCCTTGATAATAGCATGATCAACCTCTGATAATTCCTCACCCTTTGACAGTTTCTCAACGATACCCTTCATAGAGACTCCAGGATTTTGCTTTAAGAGACGTTTAGCTGCATGTTTGGCTGCTATATCTCCCGATTGATTTTCTAGAAAGGCTGTCAACTGATCGTTGTTAAAGTAGTTTTGGAAGAATGCTGGCTCATAGTCCTCCTCTGTAAACCACTGAGGGGAAATGACAAATACTGCCTGCTTTTCCTCGATTTCTGGCAAGATCTGCTGCATGCCGAAATACTGATTGAGAGAAGCTGCTCCTGCTTGCCCCAAAAAGTAAGGACGGTAGGGACGGCTATACTTCTCCGCCAAGACCGCTGGGTGCATGCTATCAAAACGAATCCACTCACTTGAGCCAAAAAAGGGAATAAAGCGCATATTTGGTTCCGTAAAGGCTCTCACTTTTTGACTTCTCTCTTTAAAACTTTCCGAACTAATCGCTGCTGCAGAATATTTCTCTTCCATCAAATTATGACTTGGATTGTTTGGATAGAAAAAGATTAGTAAGAAAACAAGAATACTAGCAAGAAGCAGAGGCCCGAAGATCAGCCACAAGCGTTTAAGCATTCTTCAACTCCGTAATACCTGCTACGATTTTATTAGCCGTATTCCAGTCATCACGACCGAACTCCGTCACTGGAACACGAATGTCAAAACGGTTTTCAATCTCAACAATCAATTCAACCGTTCCCATGCTATCCAAGACACCGGCATCAAAAAGATCTTCATCCATCATGTCAGAAACATCTTCCATAAACAACTCATCAATAATTTCAATAACTTCTGATTTGATATCCATTTTAATATCCTTTTATTTTTTAAACCACAAATCATTCAAAAATCCAGAAAAGATTAAGAATGAAACCATCACGACATGGAAGGTGACAACCATGCCAAGCAACTGAATCCAGCGATTCTCAGGTAAGGAACCCTTTCCAGCTTTTTTCCGTTCTTTATTGAGCGCTTTTTTCTTACGAATCCAAGCGTCATTGATGACTAGCCCAATCCCATGGAAAAGTCCGTAGGCGATATAGTACCAGGTCACACCATGCCAAAATCCCATAATCAGCATATTGAGAATATAGGCTACACTTGAAGTGATATTGCGATTTTTAAAGACCTTCTTTCTGGTCAACACCATGACCATCCGCATAAAGACAAAGTCACGGAACCAGAAAGACAGACTCATGTGCCAGCGATTCCAAAACTCTTTTAAATCCCTTGACAAAAAAGGCTTGTTAAAGTTGATAGGACTATGAATACCCATCAAGTTTGAAATGGCTAAGGCAAACATAGAGTAGCCCGCAAAGTCAAAGAAGAGCTCCAGACCAAAGGTGTACATGACCGCTAAAGCGTAGAGGTTAAAGAAACCACCTGTCTGCAAGGCCAAATTTTTCAGCGGAGGCAATAATGTCTCTCCTAAAATGTGAGCCAAGATAAACTTGTAGAGGAAGCCAAGCATGATATATTTGACAGCCTCCTCTAGCATATCCATCAGCTCATCCCGCTCAGGAATGGTCTCGTAATTTTCATTGAAGCGTTTAAAACGATCAATGGGACCACTTGAGAAAGTCGGCATAAAAAGAAGAAAACGTAAGAATTGCCAGATCGTTAATTCCTTGATGACACCGTCTCTCAACTCAACGATAACCCCAACTGCACGAAAGGTCAAGTAAGAAATCCCTAAAAAGCCAAACAAAGATTGAGGTCCATGAATAGCAGGAGATACTTTCACAAAGACGATTGGCAATAGGGATAAAAAGCTAATCAGGTAAAATATCCATTTACTATCCCGTTTTTTCCTGTACCTTTTGTAGAAAGATACAAGAAGTACTTGCCAGATAACATAAAGGATCAAAGCGCTTATTTGATTCGTCTTTCCACCAACCAACATGGTGACGATAAAGAAAAGACTAACGAGCACCTCATATAAGGCAAAACGTTTCTTGAAAAAAAGACCGATAAAGATGGGCAAGGTCGCTCCGATGATGTATAGAAAATACTGTGGATTCCCATAAGGTTCCAAATGAGGAAACTGTTTGAAAAATTCCATCATCGACTGTTTACCTCGTTAATCAAGCCTTTGATGTCAATCTTACCATTAGGAGTCAGCGGTAAGCTGTCCCGATAAAGGAATTTAGACGGCATCATATAGGACATCATGATATCTGCCAAATCTTCCTTGATAGCCTTGGTTATATCGATATCGCGTTCAAATTGCTGACGGATACCATCCTTTAGGATGACATAGGCCAGTAAATTCTGCACCTTATGGTCCTTGTTATAACGTGGGACAGCAACAGCCGACTCGATATAGCGAGACTTATTGAGATTTTGCGAGACATCTTCAAGCTCAATACGATAACCATTAAACTTAATCTGGAAGTCCATCCGTCCACCGTAGAGAAGCAAGCCCTCATCTGTCATAGTTCCCACATCTCCTGTGTGATAGGCTGGAAGACCTTCGAACGTAAAGAAGGCTTCTGCCGTTTTTTCAGGATTGTTCATATAGCCTTTTGAAACAGCTGGTCCAGAAACGATGATTTCTCCCTGCTCACCATTGGGAACTTTCTGCCCTTCCTCATCAAGGATAAAGGTCGGAGAATCCGCCTTGGTATAGCCGATTGGCAGGCGTTTCATAGTTTCTAGCATCTCATCTGTAATTGCCACTGCCGATAGGGCTACTGTAGCTTCTGTCGGACCGTAGGCATTGATGATACGGGCATTTGGGAATCGCTCGCGCAGTTTTTGAGCTGTTTTGACCGTCAATTCTTCACCATCAAAGTAGAAATGCGTGATTCCTGGCATTTTCTCACTATTAAAGTCTTCTGACAACATGGCCATATCTGCAAAGGAAGGCGTCGAGGTCCAGATAGCGATTGGCAAGGAAAAAATTGTCGCAAAGAGTTTTTTGAAGTCCTGAGTAATGGCAGATGGAAGAGCGAAAAGCGTGCCACCCAGTGCTAAGGTTGGCGCCCAGTACATGACAGATAGGTCAAAAGAATAAGGGGGCTGAGCCAGCATTTGTGGACGACTTGGCGTCTCAAATTCCTTATCTGTAATCATCCAGTTGGTAAAGCTGAGGAGATTATCATGGGAAATCTGCACTCCCTTTGGCTTACCAGTCGTACCAGAAGTAAAGATGATGTAGTAGTTGTCATCTCCCTTGACTGGATGGGTCATCTCGTAGCTGGAAGCTTGAGCAAAAGCTTCATGGACTTGCTTTAAATTCAGCATCGGTGTGCTAGTTTGCTCTAATGGAAAATCTGAGATAGCAATAATCAAGCTTGGCTCTGCAACTTCTACGATAGCAGAAACTCGTTCCAAGGCCGAATGGCTATCAATTGGAATGTAGGCATGACCTGACTTAGTTAGCGCTACAAAGGTAGCCAACATCTCATATTCCTGACCACCAAAAACGACGACTGGAGATTTCTCAGGCAAGCCTAGTTGGTCGATAGCTGCAGCCAAACTATCCGAATCAGCCTTCAGATCACCATAAGTATGCTCTTGCCCCAAAACATTGTAAACTGGATAACTGGCTTGTGTCTGAGCAAAGTGCTCAATCGTTTCAATCATATCAACTATGGATTTATTTGACACAATAGGTTTTCTCCTTTGAGTTAAAATTCGTTATAGATAAAGCCACCTTGCCCCTGTCCAAGGTAACTAAAAAAATAAAGCAAACCAAGCAAAATAACGAAATACAGAAATGTTTGAGCACAAAAAATATAAAATGTTCTCTTTTTTTTCATATTCGACTTCTTTTTTGTAAATTTTCAGAAAAGCTATGCAAATCAGCAATTACTGCCTTATCTTCCTAACATTTTACCACTTTATCAACCTTTTTTTCAACTGTTTACCATAACTTAAAAATTGGTTTTAGCTTATTTTAAGATAAGTTAAAATATTAATGTTTTGGCCATCAAAAAAGAGCCTGAGATTTTCATCTCAAACTCTGTTGCCAATCACTCTTTTATCTTAGAAAAGTGAAAATACTAGGACTGCCAAGGCTGCACCAATGATAGGTCCCACAACTGGAATCCAAGCATAAGACCAGTCCCCATCTCCCTTATTTGAAATCGGAAGGATACTGTGCATGATACGAGGTCCAAGGTCACGAGCTGGGTTCAAGGCATAACCCGTTGTCCCACCTAGTGAAAGACCGATACCGACAATCAAGGTCCCCACTGCAAAGGTCCCTAGCCCTGCTTGAAGGTCATAGAGACCCAAAGCAAAGATTGTCAATACCAAGACAAAAGTCCCAAGGATTTCACTAACCAAGTTGGATACTGTGTTCTTGATTGCTGGTCCAGTACTAAAGGTCGCTAGGATATTGCCTGCATTTTCTTCTGCATCATAGTGTGGTTTGAATTGCAACCAAACTAAAATTTGAGCAAGCATAGCTCCAGCGAACTGAGCTAGGATATATGGGAATACTGAAGCCCAAGGCAAGTCACCTTTTAAGGCTACACCAAGCGTCACAGCTGGGTTTAAGTGTGCAGGACTAAGTTTGCCAGATACAAAGACGGCAACCGCAACGGCGATCCCCCATCCCATCGTGATGACGATCCACCCTGAATTGTTACTCTTGGTTTTAGGAAGAACCACACCTGCTACAACTCCATTTCCTAGGAGGATAAGGATCAAAGTCCCCAAAAATTCTCCAAATAATTCTTTCATCATATCGTTGTCTCCATTTAAAAGAAGGGGCGGGCGACAAGGAATGCTACCCTCCCTCTCTTCTAGTTTTTCTTAATTTTTTAGTTCTGCCAAATCATTTTGAGCAAGTGCTGCTTCAACATCCGCACGGTAGGCTGCTTTTTCTTCTTCTGTCCAATCATAGAATCGTCCCATTTCATCCAGAACAGGCTCCACAATGCTATCCAAACTATCACGCATAAAGAGCATGTGGTTGGTACGGCGAAGGAGGAAGTCAACTGGGCTAAGAGCCAACTCATTGCGCATTGCATAGTGAAGGGACAAGGTATCTGCCAAGCTGAGTCCTGGCGCTTGTTCCAAGCTGTGAGCAAGGGCAAAGACCTTCGGTGCATTTGAACCGTAAAGATTTGCTAGATAGTGAGCTTCCTTGCTATCCAAACCACGTGAAACTCCAAGTTGAGCAAAGGCTTCGATTTCTGAGTCCACATTTGCTGGGTTCAATTCTCCGCCTGAAACAGGGTAAGTCTTAGAGTTGATGAGTTTAAAGCTACGGTCAAATTCTGCTTTGAGGATGTCAACCACGCGCTCCATAGCCCCTTCAGCCATCTTACGGTAGTCTGTGATTTTACCACCAGCAAGGGTCAAGAGGCCATTGTCATCACGGTCCAAGCTCGAACCACGTGAAACTGCAGATGGGTCCAAATGTTTCTCAGATGTGCTGCTTTCAAGCTTGCTAACAGCAGATTCAACATCTTCACGCGTTTTTTCTTTCGATAGATAAGCTTCGACAGTCGCAATCAAGCTATTGAAGCTTTCGTCGCTAATGGTACCGTTATTTCCGCCGTTGTAGTCAGAAGCGCTATTGCCTGCGATCAATGGACGAAGACCAGCCCAGCTGCTTTCGATATCATCAACGGTGATGTTGGCTTCTGGGAAGCGGTTGTTGACAATGCCAAGTAGATAATCCACATCTTCCTGCGTCACTTTTGGATGTTCCAAATCACCTGTGTAGTCTGTATCGGTTGTACCAAAGTAAGTCTTGTTTTCACGTGGGAGAACAAAGACCATACGACCATCTCCCAAGCCTGTGTCAAAGTAAACTGGCTGTGAAACCTTGATCTTGCTTGAATCCACTACCAAGTGAACTCCCTTAGTTGGGCGCATTTGTGAGAATTGGGTTCCCTTATTGGACAAATTACGTACCTTATCGCTCCAAGGTCCAGTTGTGTTAATAACTAGGCGAGCCTTGATTTCAAAGACTTGGTCTGTCAACAAATCACGAGCTACAACACCAGTAATCTTACCGCTTTCGTCAAAGAGGAAGCCTTCTGCCTTAACGTGGTTGGCAATGAGGGCACCGTCTTGGTTGGCACGTTTGATATTTTCAATCACAAGACGCGCATCGTTGTTACGGAAGTCAAGGTAAACCCCACCTCCTACCAAACCTTCTTTCTTCAAGTTTGGCTGGCGTTCCAAGACTTCTTCCTTGCTCAAGACCTTGTTAGCAGCTGGCGTATTGTTAACACCTGCCAAAAGGTCGTACAAGTCCATGGCTACTTTGAGACGGAAGAGGCTAAAGGTCGCTCCATCTTCATCGTAAACTGGCAAGAGCATTGGATCTGGTTTTGGAATATGTGGAGCGATTTGTTGAACCACCGCACGTTCAGAAACTGTATCTGATACCACTTCTACGTCGAATTGTTTGAGGTAACGCAGACCTCCGTGGACCAATTTTGTTGATCGGCTGGATGTTCCTTCTGCGAAGTCCTGCATTTCAATCAAACCAGTGTCAAGACCACTGGCTGCAGCCTGCAAAGCTACACCAGCTCCTGTAATCCCTCCACCAATAATCAAGAGATCTAAGGTGCGTTCCTGCATTTTTTTAATTGACAATTCACGTGTTTTCTTTGAAAATTCCATATTTACACACTTTCTAACTGAGTCGTTTCATTCTTCAACTGATCATTGCATCAAGAAACAGTATTAGTCGTCGATTTCCGCAAAGACTTGCGTTGCTTTCACAGCCTTCTTCCAGCCCTTATAAAGTTGTTCCTTACGAGATTCGTTCATGGATGGCTCAAAGAGTTCTCCTGTCTCGTTCAAGAGTTTCAACTCATCCAAGTCCTTCCAATAACCCACTGACAATCCTGCTAGGAAGGCTGCACCGAGGGCAGTTGTTTCCAAGTTTTTAGCGCGTGCGATATCAATTCCCAAGATGTCAGCTTGGAACTGCATGAGGAAGTTGTTCATGGCTGCACCACCATCTACCTTCAAGACTTGGATAGCTGTCTGCGCATCCACTTGCATGGTGTCGATGATGTCACGTACTTGATAAGCGATGGATTGCAAAGTCGCCTTGATAAAGTCTTCTTTAGTTGTTCCACGAGTCAAACCAAAGACAGAGCCTCGAGCGTTTTGGTTCCAGTATGGTGCCCCTAGACCTGTAAAGGCAGGTACGACATAGACTTCGTCATTATTGTGAGAATTAAGAGCATATTTTTCAGACTCTGGTGAGTTTTCCACCATGCGAAGACCGTCACGAAGCCATTGAATGGCACTTCCTGCGATGAAGATAGAACCTTCCAAAGCATAGTAAACCTTGCCGTTTATTCCGTAACCAATGGTTGTCAAGAGGTTGTTTTCAGACAACTGCATCTCTTCACCAGTGTTCATGATGATGAAGGAACCAGTTCCGTAGGTATTTTTAACCATACCAGGATCAAAAGCCAACTGACCAAAGAGGGCTGCTTGTTGGTCACCAGCCATACCAGAGATTGGTACTTCTCCACCGTAGAAATGGAATGGAGCTGTCTTGCCGTAGATTTCAGAGTTAGAACGAACTTCTGGAAGCATAGCCTTAGGAATATTGAGGATTTCTAAAATCTCATCATCCCATTTAAGATCCTTGATGTTGTAGAGCATGGTACGGGCTGCGTTGGAGTAATCAGTCACGTGAGCTGCGCCGTCAGTCAATTTCCAAACCAGCCAAGTATCAATGGTACCAAAGAGCAATTCACCCTTTTCAGCTCGCTCTTGAGCACCTTCTACATGGTCTAAAATCCAACGAACCTTGGTAGCAGAGAAGTAAGCATCAATGATCAAACCAGTCTTTTCATGGAATTTTTCCACATAACCTTGGCTTTTTAGTTGTTCAGCCAGAGGAGCAGTTTGGCGTGATTGCCAAACGATAGCATTATAGATAGGGAGGCCTGTTTTCTTATCCCAGACGACAGTTGTTTCGCGCTGGTTGGTAATCCCGATTGCTTCGATTTGACTTGGTTTCACACCACTTTCGATGAAAGCACCCGCGATAACTGACTGAACAGAGTTCCAAATTTCATTGGCATTGTGCTCAACCCAACCTGCTTGAGGGAAAATCTGAGTAAACTCTTTTTGGCTGGAGCTGACCTTTTCTCCTTTTTTGTTAAAAATAATGGCACGAGAACTGGTCGTTCCTTGGTCAATAGCCATGATGTATTTTTCTTGTGACATGTGCTGTCCTCCTGATAAAATCTTGAGGGGGTCCCCTCTTTACAGTAACTAGTATACAAAATAAAGCGCTTTCTTGTTCATCAATTTTTTTTAAATTTTAAAAAAATGTGAGGAGATTGTGCGAATTTCACAAAAAAGACCTGAAAATTCAGGCCTTTTAGGCAAAGAGCATCTGACGAATCTTCGCCAAATCCTCGATATCCAAGTCATTTTTTAAATAATAAACCGGAGTCTGTTCTTTCTTATGAATCGGGTTGTTGGTAATCAACAAATCATAATGTCGACTGGGATCATAGGCTTCAATGGCAATAAAACGATTGTATTCCAAATACCGTTTCAAAATGGCAGCCATCCTAGAAAAGACAAGGAAACCAGATGTCAAATCCAGACCAATCCTCATATGTTGACCACCATTTTCAGCCATATATTCTATCAACTGGAGCCATTCCCAGAGAATTTTCTTATCCAGGTCGGTTCCCTGATGAAAGGCTGGCAATATATGAAAAATTCTCTTTGCAGTCCCTTTAAAATCATGTTCCATCAGCAAATAGGGATGGCGATTCTCTGTCTGGTATCTGTACTGATCTTGTAAAATATAGCCCTTGTATAGATAAACTTGACCACAGAGCTGACTGAGTTCATAGGTGACATGGTCCTCTGTGTAGTCCCCCAGTAGCTCCTCCTTCTTCATTTCTTGAATCAATTGCGTCAGCAAATCGGCTAACTGCCCTCCAAAACCAAGGATATACTCCATAGTATGAAGGGGCAAAATACGATGGGAAAGGAGAAATGAAAAGAATACCATCATCTCACCGTCCTCAGTTCCTAGAGGGATATGTTGCCCAGCAAAAAAGGACGGAGCCTTTCGAAGCAAACGAAGATAGAAAATATTGTCAAAATACCCCCGCATTTTTTCTTCTATGACTTGAAACTGACAGGCATTGACCCGAAGGCGCTGTTGACTGATATGAGCCCAGAGAACCAAGTCCAATTTCTGACCCGAAGACAAGCTAGCACCGCAGATTTCTTCTAGGGTAGCAATCTCTTGTTTTCTCTCAGCTTTCTGCATGTGACCTTCCCACTCCTGACTGGACCAAATCTTGCGGAAAAGACAGAAATAGAAATAGCGAATCTGATGCTCCGGACCTCGCCAACGGCCATTTTGGATGGATAAGCCAAACTCTGACAAAATCTGATTTAGACTAGCTAAGTGGCGACCAAGCGTGGCCTCACTAATCATCAATTCTTGAGCCAACTGATGAGCTAGAAACTGTTGGTAATAGAGAAGGTAAACCAAAATTTGGTATTTAATGGCATTGTCTAGAAACAAGCTCCGAATCTCTCTCCCCTTTGTGGCAGTACCGACAGACAAACGCAGATTTTCATCTTCCAAGTGGATGGTCAGCTCTAGCCCTCTTTCCGAGGCATTTTCGTTAATCAGAGAAATGTACTTGGTTAAGGTCGCCTTTGAAAAACCTGTTTCTTCCATAGCTTTCTTGACTGTTGTCTGCGAATCTTGTAATAGAAAGGAAAGGACTAAAAATTGACCAGATTCTGCTTTTTCCATCAAATCACCTAAATACATTTGTTACCCCTTTCATTTTCTCCTACAAGCATAGCATAAATCTTAGAAATGCGGAAATAATCTGTTTCTCATTTTATTTTAAGGTTGATTTCCTCGTCATTATTCCACAGAAACAGCAAACACACGGCTCCCCCTTTGGGCATTTTTATGCTAAAATAGTAGCTATGGATAAAATTATTAAAACTATATCAGAAAGCGGAGCCTTTCGTGCTTTTGTCCTTGATAGCACTGAAACCGTCCGCACTGCTCAAGAAAAACATCAAACTCAAGCCAGTTCAACTGTTGCACTTGGCCGTACCCTTATCGCTGGCCAAATTCTCGCAGCCAATGAAAAAGGAAATACCAAACTAACTGTTAAAGTTCTTGGAACCAGCTCTCTTGGTGCCATCATCACGGTCGCAGATACCAAGGGAAACGTCAAAGGCTACGTTCAAAATCCAGGTGTTGACATCAAAAAGACTGCAACGGGTGAAGTCCTTGTTGGACCTTTTGTTGGAAACGGTCAATTCCTCGTTATCACAGACTATGGCACTGGAAATCCTTACAACTCCATGACTCCTCTCATTTCTGGGGAAATCGGTGAAGACTTGGCCTATTACCTTACTGAAAGCCAACAAACCCCTTCAGCAGTCGGCCTCAATGTTCTTTTGGACAAAGACGACAAGGTCAAAGTTGCCGGAGGTTTCCTTCTCCAAGTATTGCCAGGAGCCAAGGAAGAAGAGATTGCTCGCTTTGAGAAACGCATCCAAGAAATGCCAGCTATCTCAACCCTTCTGGAAAGCGACGACCATATCGAAGCCCTCCTCAAGGCTATCTATGGTGACGAATCCTACAAACGCCTATCTGAAGAAGAAATTCGTTTCCAGTGTGACTGCAGCAAAGACCGCTTTTTGAACGCTCTTGCCAGCCTTCCAAATTCAGACCTGGAGGAAATGAAAGAGGAAGACCACGGGGCAGAAATCACTTGTCAATTCTGCCAAACAACTTATAACTTTGATGAAAACGACCTGGAGGAACTCATTCGTGACAAATCTTAATACACCTTTTATGATTGGCAATGTTGAGATTCCCAATCGTACCGTTTTAGCACCCATGGCTGGTGTCACCAACTCAGCCTTTCGTACTATTGCAAAAGAGCTCGGAGCTGGACTCGTTGTAATGGAAATGGTCTCTGACAAGGGAATCCAATACAACAACGAAAAAACCTTGCATATGCTTCACATCGATGAAGGAGAGAACCCTGTTTCTATCCAACTCTTTGGTAGTGATGAAGACAGCCTCGCACGCGCAGCAGAATTCATCCAAGAAAACACTAAGACCGATATCGTCGATATCAACATGGGCTGCCCAGTTAACAAAATCGTGAAAAACGAAGCTGGCGCTATGTGGCTCAAGGATCCAGACAAGATCTACTCTATTATCAACAAGGTCCAATCTGTCCTTGATATCCCCCTCACTGTCAAAATGCGTACTGGCTGGTCTGATCCATCCTTAGCCGTGGAAAATGCCCTCGCTGCTGAGGCTGCAGGTGTCTCTGCCCTCGCTATGCACGGCCGTACCCGTGAACAAATGTACACAGGTCACGCAGACCTTGAGACTCTTCACAAGGTTGCTCAAGCTTTGACCAAGATTCCATTTATCGCAAATGGTGATATCCGTACGGTACAAGAAGCCAAACAGCGTATTGAAGAAGTCGGGGCTGACGCTGTCATGATTGGTCGCGCAGCCATGGGAAATCCCTACCTCTTCAACCAGATCAACCACTACTTTGAAACTGGAGAAATTCTCCCTGACTTGACATTTGAAGACAAGATGAAAATCGCCTACGAACATTTGAAACGCTTGATTAACCTCAAAGGAGAAAACGTAGCCGTTCGTGAATTCCGCGGCCTCGCTCCTCACTACCTCCGGGGAACATCTGGCGCTGCCAAACTTCGTGGAGCCATTTCACAAGCTAGCACTCTAGCAGAGATTGAAGCCCTCTTACAATTAGACAAAGCATAATAGAAAAAACCGTAACTCGCTTGAGTTTACGGTTTTTTTTATCCTAGGAAATCCTAGATACTATTATTGAATCAAGGCAACGCTCGAAACTTTACCATCCGCACCTGTTGTAATTTGGATGATTTTTCCGCCACCTATTTTGGCATTATACTTACCATCATCAAGAGTGTAAGAGTAGCCTCTGATAGAATAGTTTTCTTTCTTTCCATCTGCAGTTTCTACTGTAAATTGGCCCCCTGATGAAACCGTAATAGTTTCGCCATTCGCTCCCTTCCAGTTGCCTGTAGCCGCTGAGAAATCACCATCAACCATGGTTAAAACACCCTTGTAGCGTTTGTTGTGTTCTGCTTGCTTGTCTTGAAGTTTGCGGTCAGTTGTTGGATCATAGCTTGACTGGTTAGACTGGTCTTGAGAGCCTTGCTGAGTTGAAGGTGCCTGAGATGGAGCTTGTTGACTGGGAGCTGCTTGTTCTTGTCTTGATTCAGGTGCTGGTTTCGCTTGTGACTGATCTGCCGTTGTAGAAGACTGACCAGAAGATGCCTGAGCCTTTTCAGATGAAGCTGAGCTTGAAGATTTTTGTGTCTTGCTTTCTTTGCTAGAAGAAGCTGCTTTAGAACTTGATGATTGACTTGTTTTTGCAGAGCTACTGGTTTGAGTGGATTCGTTTTTATTTCCACAAGCTCCTAATAGCAAGGTAGAAGCCAATACAGTCGCTGCCATCAATTTGATATAGGTTTTCTTTTTCATTTTTCTACTCCTTTGTAACATTTTTGAAATGTTAAGAAATCTTTTTGTAATATAATTGTAACATTGAGCCTTGAATCTGTCAACTATTTAGAGAAACTATTTTAAAAAATTTCTCTCTACTATTTCTATTCGTAATTGAAACGAAAAAATAGAAAATTTCTTAGATTAGAGTCCTATTTTTTGCATCGCTCTTGTGTAATCGCTTGCATTGCATTAGACAAAGGAATATAATAACATTGAAATAGAATATAGGAGGTGCACTCTTATGCTAAATAAGTATTACAAGTATCTTCCTTGGTTGATTTTGGGAGCTATTGGCTCTTATCAATCAGCCACTTACTATGCGCGAACTGCATTTGATGTCTTCTATCTGACTACAATCTTTTTGATTGTTTATATCGCTTTGTTATTTTTGCACGAGAACTATCTCAAGTATCGATATAAAGACTTCTTTACTCACCTGTTGAGCAATTCTAAGAAAGATAGCCATTCGTAAAAAATGATGATAAATAAAGAGGTCGGGAACTTTGTCCCGACCTCACTTTTTATTTCAATCGATAGGTTTTTCTTGGTTTCTTTTTGGGTACTCGTTTGAGTCCGACTTCTTCTACATATTCGCCGTATTTTACGAGAAAGTTATTGCTGACGATGGGCCGACCGGGGTTGATGAGATTGACCAGTTCAGTCCCCTCGTAGACAGTGAACTCCTCCTCCAGCAGATAGAGGAAGGTCGGATTCCAGTCGAGACGGCCTTGGATTCGTTTGATGGATTCTTGGATAATGGCATAATGGTCAAAGGCGAAGGCTTGCTCCTCCAGCTCGACTCCATCTAGGTAGCATTTGCCTGTCTGAAAATCGACATCTACGAAAACGACATCCTTGGCATCATCACCTGCCTGAACGAGGTCTAAGGCACGACTAGGCAGGTACACTAAGTGTGCAATGGTCACTGTCCAGCCCCGTGGATCACGACCGGGGGTCGATACCGTCATCAATTGCTCGATTTTCTCCAAAGGCAGATCGAGATTGACTTCTTCTCTCACTTCGCGCTGACAGGCATGTGCAGCATCTTCTCCCTTGTCCATAAAGCCTCCAACCAGAGCCAAACAGTTTTGATAAGGGTGAGCCTTGCGACGGATTAGCAATAGCTTGATCTTTCCTTCGACAAAGCAGTAAGCCACCATATCTACTGTCACACTTGGTTTTTCATATTGAGGGATTTCCTGCTTGTAGTACCAATCCAAAAACTCCTCCTGACTGGCATGAATTTCATAATACTCTTTTTCCGTCATCCCTGCTGGAATCTTCTTGTCTATCATTTTAAGCCTCCTTTCGAACTGCCTTGGTCCATTGGTACCATCCCACTAGACTGTTGAGTGTGTATACCCAGTACATCCCTTGGATGTGGATATTTTCACCCCACCAGAGGTAGATACTAAAGAGATTGGTTGCAATCCAGAAAATCCATTGTTCACGGTAAAGACGTGTCATCAAGAGCTGACCAACACCATTGGTCGCATCGGTAACACTATCACGGAAAGGTCGAGCACTATGGATGCTTTGATAAGCCAAGCCCATGCTAATCCAGATGATGGCAGTCAAGACCAAGTACTTGAGCCAGTCAAGTACAGATAATTTCTTAGCTTCAAAGTGGGATTCTTCTGGTTTTCCTTGGTCGTTGATACGATTGGACAACCAAGCATAGAGACCAATCGGCTGCATGACAAAGAAGTAAACAGTCGTCAAGACTTCGCCATAAAAAGTCGCATTCATAGCCAAGATCAAATAAATAGCTGAATTAATGGCCCCAAAGAGATAATTGCTTGCACGACCTTCTGCTACCAAGATAACACAGACAATCCCAGTCCAAGATGCAAACAAGCTCAGCCAGTCATGGCTTTCTGCATTTTGCGTGAGCTCTAATATCAAGGGAACACTCGACAAGGCGATGAGATACAACCACTGGAAAAGACTACGGCCGACAAAGAGATCCTTCCAGAGCAGGCGCAT
Source organism: Streptococcus oralis (assembly GCF_001588645.1). GTDB lineage: Bacteria > Bacillota > Bacilli > Lactobacillales > Streptococcaceae > Streptococcus > Streptococcus oralis_AB. The sequence continues at coordinate 250,758 of NZ_LAYF01000004.1, forward strand.
GATCCCTGCAAAACCGATCTTGCGGGCTTCTGCATGGACATTTTTAAAATTTTCGATAAATTGTGTGATTTTTTTAGTTACTGTTTTCATCATTTTCTCCTAATCTGCTTGGTAAATGGCATCAATAGCCACTTTTGCTGCTTCATAATTGCCTAGGTAATCCTCCGCTAGATAAACTAAAGGAATGGTCGTTAAGTATCTCTCCCTCATCTGATCCAGATGCTGGGAAAAACTGTAGCGAATATGCTCTTCCGCCATGGTCATATCTCTAAATCCGTCATTGACATAAGAACCGACAGGCTGCACAAAGAGAATCAAGTCCCATTTTTCCTTAGCCAAGATAGAGGCAAAAAGATTGTCAAAGGTTTCTCCTGATAAGTCCTCTTGATCCTCAGCCTCCATGTAATAATCATAGTAACCCTTGGTTACTAAGGAGTTGGTGTCGGCTATCACTAGACCTCGATTGGCATTACTATCGATTAACTTGGAGGTCTGATCATACTGGCCCAACAGGAGATAATAATAATCCTTTGGAGTCAATTCATCGTCGCGGACATTGTTTTTGATCTGGTACTCGCGCGCGTATTCGAGACTGACCGGCGCATCGTAATACCTTGCCAAATCCTTGGCCAGAGTGGTCTTCCCATTGCTAGCACTTCCCATGATCAACACTTTCTTGGTAAACTGACGACGGAAGGGCTGAGCAATATATTTCCAATATTTGCTTGGATTTTCTCGAATCATAGTCGCTGAGATTCCAAACTTTCTTTCTTGCAAAACGGTCTCAAAGCCACGATTAGCTAATTCCTGCTGGTAGTCTGCTTCTCCCACAAAGAAAGTCAGTTCTTGCTGGTTTTCATCATAGGAAATCTCCGCTAACATCTGGTCCAACCACTCCTGCCAGCCCATAGGGTAACGGGGAAGGTTGGTCTCATCCAGTTTGCAGACAGAGGTCAACTCATCGTCACGAAAAGCTTCTCTGATATAGCGAAATCTTTTTTGAAGAGTTAAGCCTATCTGCTCCCCTCGATCTCCCTCATAGCCTGAAACGACTACCCAGACCTGATCACACTGACGCTTCGCTCTCTGGATCAGGTCGATATGCCCTTGATGGAGAGGGGCAAAGGTCCCAAATACTACTGCTGTTTTCTTTTTCATAAACGTCTACCTTTTTATAATTTTCTATATTTTTGTTTTTCTATGTTTTTATTATATCTTATATTTTTATTTTGTCAATAGTTTTTTATCATTTTTTATAAAAAAGTAGCAAAAAAGAATCAGGACCTCTCCTGACTCTCCATTTTTAAGCAATATCAAATTTTAACTGGCCTGCTTTGACACCGATCTTGAGGGTCTTGCCTGCTACTAGCTCTCCCTTAAGAAGAAGTTCTGCCAACTTGTCCTCCACTTCTGTTTGCAGGGTTCTGCGAAGTGGGCGAGCTCCCATTTCTGGATTGTAACCGTGACTAGCTAGCAACTTCAGTGCCGAAGCTTGCAGTTTCAAGTCGATGCCCTTCTCTGCTAGGCTAGCAATCAATGGTTTCACCATAATCTTAACAATTTCTTGCATGTGTTTGCTATCTAAGCTATGGAAGACCACCTTTTCATCAATACGGTTGATAAACTCTGGTCGATAAGTTTTTTTCAACTCCTCAAAGATTCGTTTTTCCATATTTTCCTGGTCAAAACGAATGTCCTTGGCCCCAAAGCCGACTGTCTTGTCATCACGAAGGGCTGTCGCACCGAGGTTTGACGTCATGATGATAATGGTATTTGAAAAGTCAACCTTACGCCCCTTGCTATCTGTCAAGACACCGTCATCCAAGACTTGCAAGAGGACATTAAAGATGTCTGGGTGGGCCTTTTCTACCTCGTCAAAGAGCAAGACTGAATATGGTTTGTTGCGAACCTTCTCGGTCAACTCCCCACCTTCTTCGTAGCCCACATAGCCCGGAGGAGCTCCATTGAGACGGCTGGCTGCGAATTTCTCCATATACTCACTCATATCAAAGCGGATAAGGGCTGATTCGTCATCAAAGAGAACTTCTGCCAATGCCTTAGCCAATTCGGTCTTCCCGACACCCGTCGGTCCTAGGAACATAAAGGAACCAATCGGACGCTTGTGGCTGCGAATTCCTGACTGGTTGCGGCGAATGGCACGGCTAATGCTTGAAACAGCTTGATCTTGACCGATGACACGTTTGTGCAGTTCAGCTTCCAAGTTTAGATATTTCTTAGCATCAGTCTGGGTCAGTTTTTGGACTGGAATCCCTGACAAACGACTCAAGGTGGTCAAAATATCAGATTCTGTCACCAAGTCTTTATAGACAGGCAATTCTTGTTCTTTTGCGATTAGCTGGCCTGCTTGTTTCCACTTGCCATCCATCAAGGCCTTGTCAGCTGGACTCAAGTCGGATTCGTTCATTCTCACATGCTTGGATTTGTTTTGAACTGTTGCTGCCGCCTCATCCAAGAGGTCGATAGCAGAGTCTGGCAAGTGACGACTGGTCAGGTAACGATGCGCCATCTTAACTGCTGTTTCGACAGCTTCATCTGTGATTTGCACACGATGGTGTTTCTCATAGGTAGCTTTCAAACCTTGCAAAATGATCATGCTGTCAGCTAAACTGGGCTCTTCAATCGTCACTTTGGCAAACCGACGAGAAAGGGCAGCGTCTTTTTCGATGTGTTTTTGGTATTCTTCCTGAGTGGTTGCACCAACTGTTCTCAAAGTTCCACGAGCTAAGGCTGGCTTCAAGATATTGGCTGCATCCAGAGTCGAATCAATACCGCTACCAGAACCCATGATGGTGTGGAGTTCATCGATAAAGAGGATCACTTTGCCATCCTCCTCGATATCCTTGATGATGTTGTTCATGCGCTCTTCAAAATCTCCACGGAAACGTGTTCCCGCAACGACATTCATCAAATCAAGCTCTAACACGCGCATCTTTGCCATCTCCGCTGGTACATCCCCACTGGCAATACGCTGAGCAAGACCAAGTGCCAGAGCTGTTTTCCCGACACCCGCATCTCCAACCAAGACCGGATTGTTCTTGGTCTTTCGACTCAAAATCTGAATCATACGTGAGATTTCCTTGTCTCGACCGATAACTGGCTCTAACTTGCCAGAACGCGCTTGCTCCGTCAGGTCATGCGTGTAGTCCTCTAGACCACCACTTTGAGCTTGAGGCATGCCCATCATATTGGCCATGGAATTTTGCTTGTCTGCTACCGTGCGATGGCGTTGACGCAAAGCCTTAAGATCTTCTCTTGTCCAACCTGCACGTTCCTCTAAATTGCGACGAAGAGCAGCAATTCTGACCTGATCTTTCTGGTCTTCATAAGAGAAGCCTGCTCTCTCCAAGATGCGAGTTGCCAAGGCATTGCCATCATGCAAAATCGCATAGAGGACATGCTCTGTACCTAGCACCTTTGTATGGACCACTGAGGCCACATACTCTGCTTCTGCAAAGAGAACCTCCAAACGATGGGAAAAGGGCAATTCCGTAAAGGTTTCGTCTTGGCTATAGTCCGTTTCAGTCAGTTCCAACGCAACCTCTTCTAAACGGTCCATTTCATAAGGATAATCGTTTAAAGTCGCACCTGCCACACTGTAACTGTGATTGGACATGGCAATCAATAAATGCCAAGACTCTAGGTAACGGGCTCCAAAATGGCTCGCAACCATGTAGGCACTTTCGATACATTCATTCAATGCTTTTGAATAGTTCATCTTACTTCTCTTTTCTATCTACCTCTTGTAATAGCTGTCGGAGCATATTGGCACGGACAACTGAAGATTCTTCCCCTAGGACACGATCTGTTGCTACTGAAGTCAGCAAGGTCATCTCCTGCTTGGTCATCAAGTCCTGCTCCACCAAAAGTTGGAGAATATCCTCATAAATCTCCTGACTAACTCGCTCACCAATCGAGTAAAGCAAATCGCGGAGCATCTCATGATGACTGGAAAACTCAATACGCCCTATGCGAATGTAGCCTCCACCACCACGCTTGCTCTCAACCAAGTAACCTCTGCTTTCCGTAAAGCGGGTCTTGATGACATAGTTGATCTGACTCGGTACAACCTGGAAGGTATCTGCTAACTGGCTCCGTTGCAATTCCACGATACCAGATTGGTCTAAAATCGCCTTGATATAGGCTTCGATATGATCTGATGTATTTTTAAATCTCATAGTAAATCAAACTCCTTCTTTGAACCTTGACTATCTTTGACTATTATACCGAAATTTTTGATTTTTTTAAAGGAAAAGGGAACGAGTAAAATAAAATATTGTGAGATCTTCAACTTTAACCACCTTCATTAGACAGTTTACGTCTTGTGGAGTGATATAAACTAATAGTCTCAAAACAAAAAAAGCCCCTAGAAAACGAATTTTCTAGAGACTTTCTCTATCAAGTCTAAGAGAGAAGTAGAATTCTCACTTACCAAGTTTCATGTTTCTTCTACAAAAGCCTAAGCTTTACGTTTTACGAAGAATACCAATCCACTCAATGCCAATACTACAAATCCAATTGCTGAGAAGATAGATGTTGCTTCACCTGTGTTTGGAAGTTCAGCTTTACCTTTATTCTCAGTAGCTGGAGGTGCTGGATCTGGCGTTGGTGCTGGATCTGGCGTTGGTGCTGGATCTGGCGTTGGCGCTGGATCTGGCGTTGGCGCTGGATCTGGTGTTGGCGCTGGATCCGGTGTTGGTGCTGGATCTGGCGTTGGTGCT